>NZ_JBFUDZ010000018.1:0-110994 GCF_056404455.1 Mesorhizobium sp. P2_D1 | reverse complement strand
ATTATATGGTCTTCGGCACCATCTTCATGATGAGTGCCAATCTCTTCTTTACGTTCAGATTCAAAGTTTCTATTATAACTTCAACTATAATCCTATGCATATTGTATGTCGTAAACTACTTTGTGCCTTCCACGCTAACATACAAGTTGGTGTTTGGGACCTTCTACATTTCCTGCTTCACATTCACCTCATATGTGAACTGGAAACTGAATGAGGAGCGCTACAACGTCTTCCTGAACGCCCTGGAAGCCAAAATTCAGCACAACGAGGCGACCGAACGAGGCAAGGCCCTGCTGAGACTGTCGCGGACCGATCCGCTTACGGGTCTCGAAAATCGGCGGGCGATCGACGAAAAACTGCGGGATTACTGGAGCGATTGGCAACGGGTTGGTACCAGTTTTGGGGCGATCCTCATCGACGTGGACTTCTTCAAAAAGTTCAATGACTGCTACGGCCATCAGGAAGGCGACCGCTGCCTGATCCATGTCGCCAATGCCCTTAGCGAAATGATCAAGCAGTATAGTGGCTCGATCGGTCGCTATGGCGGGGAAGAATTCATTGTCCTGGCTCGCGTGGAGAGAAAAGAACAGATCATGGATCTGGCGGAAGCCATTTGCAGTACGGTGGAGGGCCTGGCGCTTACCCACGAGCTGCGGCGAGACGGCGTCTCGATTGTGACAGTGAGCGTTGGCGCTGCATTCACCAGGACGCAGACTGGCGCCAAGCTGGAGAAAATCATCCACGAAGCCGACCGCGCGCTCTATCTGGCAAAAGCCGGTGGTCGAAATTGCGCTCGGCTGTTCGATCCGACCGATCCCCAGAGCAGCGACGAAAGTGAGAACATCGCGGCCTTGCTGAAGATCGCGATCGGCCAGAATCTCGTTTCGCTCGTTTATCAACCTATCCAGGATGTCAAATCGGGCCGGGTCGAAGCCGTAGAGGCTCTGATGCGCCTCAGAATGCTGGACGGTACGTCGGTTCCGCCGAGCCTTTTCATTCCCGTTGCGGAACGAACCGGCGCGATCCTGGAACTCGGGCGCTGGGCAATAAGGACGGTGTGCTCCGAGCTTCTGGCGGACGACCACGTCCGCGTCGTCAGTGTCAACGTCTCTCCAATTCAGCTCAAGACACCTGGCTTCGCAACGTCCGTCGCTACCATTTTGGGCGAGACCGGCGTCGCCGGCAGCAGGCTGGCCTTCGAAATCACCGAAGGCCTGGAAATGGAGATGCACTCGGACATTCTTCGCTGCATCAGCGACCTGAAGCTGCTCGGCATCAAGATATGGCTCGATGATTTTGGGACGGGCTTCGCGGGCCTCTCGTGGCTTCGTCTCATCGATTTCGACACGGTGAAGATCGACCGCTCGTTTCTGCACGACTGCAGCGCCCCGAACGGCAAGGCAATGCTCCAGGACATTATTACCCTGGTCCGAAATCGCGGCCACAAAATCCTGGTCGAAGGGGTGGAAACGGACGAGCAGATGGCCCTTATGCGCGAATTCGGCATAGACAAGGTCCAGGGCTTCCATGTCGGCCGTCCCGCTCCCGCCGCAAGTTTCCAGGCAAAGCGGACGCTCCGCAAACGCCCTTTCACTGTGCTTAAGTCCGCATGATAGCCGTGCCCGGCGGCGGCACTGCGGTTTTTGGCTTAGACCGCTGTTTGGCGGCTGGCTATTGGTCGCCGGTCAACGCGTCACGCAGCGCCTGAATCTGCCGGTTCAAGGCGTCAAGCTGTGCCAGCGTCATGCCCGAGCGCTCGATCAAGGTCTCATTCAGGCAGTTGCACTGGACAAGCAGCGCGCGCCCGGTTGCGGTCAGATCGACCTGCACCTGGCGCTCGTCGACCTGGCTGCGCTGGCGCCTCACCAGCCCAGCCTGTTCCATCCGCTTCACCAGCGGTGTGACGGTGCTCGATTCCAAGGCGAGCCGGTGCGCGATGGTGCCGACCGACATGCCGTCGGCCTCTGCCAGCGCATTGAGCACGAGATATTGCGGATAGGTGATGCCCATCTCGTCCAGCATCGGCTTGTAGGTGCGATTGATCGCCATGCTGGTGGCGTAGAGCGTGAAACAGAGCTGATTGTCCAACGGGAGAGGCACGGCGGATTCCTTCTTGCCAAGACAGGCACCAAAGTCTGTACCACGAAAAATGATATCGCGATACATATTTCCATGGACAAGCGGTTTGGGCTACGCTAGGCATGTGGACATCGCGATATTGTTTATCGCGACAACAATCGAAGGAAGATTGAGATGAACCAGGCCTTGCAATCCAAGCCCAGCACCGGCAGCGGCACGATCACCACCAAGGACGGAACGCAGATCTACTACAAGGACTGGGGAACCGGTCAGCCCATCGTCTTCCATCACGGCTGGCCATTGAGCAGCGACGACTGGGACGCCCAGATGCTGTTCTTCCTGTCCAAGGGCTACCGCGTCATTGCCCATGATCGCCGCGGCCATGGCCGCTCGACCCAGACGGATATCGGCAACGAGATGGACACCTATGCCGCCGATGTCGCGGCACTGGCGGCGCATCTGGACCTCAAGGACGCCATCCATGTCGGCCACTCGACCGGCGGCGGTGAGGTGGCGCGGTACGTCGCTCAGTATGGTTCGGGTGGTCGTGTCGCCAAGGCGGTGCTGATCGGCGCGGTGCCGCCGACCATGCTCAAGACCCCGGCCAATCCCGGCGGCCTGCCGATCGAGGTTTTCGATGGTTTTCGCTCCGCCCAGGCAGCCAACCGCGCCCAGTTCTTCYGCGACGTTCCGGCTGGCCCGTTCTACGGGTTCAACCGTCCGGGCGCCGAAGTCTCGCAAGGTGTCATCGACAATTGGTGGCGCCAGGGCATGATGGGCGGCACCAAGGCACACTATGATTGCATCAAGGCCTTCTCGGAGACCGACTTTACCGAGGACTTGAAGACAATCGACGTGCCGGTGCTGGTGATGCACGGCGACGACGACCAGATCGTCCCCATCGCCGACTCGGCACTGCTGAGCATCAAGCTGCTGAAGAAGGGCGAGCTCAAGGTCTACAAGGGCTTCCCGCATGGCATGGCCACGACCCATGCCGACATTATCAACGCCGACCTGCTGGCCTTCTTCAAGGCGTAGGATATTTCGACGTCACAGACAAAAGCACCCGCCATCAGGCGGGTGCTAAGGCGCTGCCGATCTCAGGCGATGCTCAAGCCGCCGTCGATCAGCATTTCCGCACCGACCATGAACGGGCATTCGTCCGAGGCCAGAAACACCGCCGCGTTGGCAATTTCCTCGGCGGTTCCGAAACGGCCCGCGGGCACCAGGCCGACCACCGCTTTTGCACGGGCCTTCGCCGCTGCCGGATCCAGCCCAAGTTTGTCATTGAGCGGCGTGTCGATCGGGCCCGGGCTGATTACATTGGCGCGAATGCCGCGCCCTATCAGTTCGCCCGACAGCGTCCGCGCCAGCGAAATCATGCCAGCCTTGGCCAGCGAATAGACATGCGTTCCTGCCATTCCCATACGCGCGTTGACCGAGCCGCTGAGGATGATCGATGACGGGTTCGAAAACAGCGGAACGAGCGCCTTGACCAGGAAGTACGGTCCCTTGAGGTCGACATCGATGCTCCTGTCGAACGCTGCCTCGGTCCAGTCGCCAAGCGGCCGCAGATCGGCGATGCCGGCGTTGAGGAAGAGAGCGTCGAGCTTGCCGAAGGTTTCGCCGATCCGCCCGGCAATGTCGCTTTGGGCGGCGGCATCTCCGGCGTCGGAGGCGATGACAAGCACATCATTGCCCAAGATGTTGCGCGCCTCCTCGAGACGGCCCGCATTGGTGCCGGTGATGGCGACGCGCGCGCCTTCCTCAATGAAACGTTGCGCCGTCACCAGGCCGATGCCGCTGGTGCCACCCGTAATCAGCGCGACCTTGTCTTTAAGCCTGGACATAACAGATTGCCTTTCCTGACGCGGAGCGCTGCGCACTGATCAGTCGCGCCGAGCCCGGTACTTTATTTTCAACTTGAAAGCGTCCGCTGACCCAGCCTTGCCGTCGGCGCCATTTGTTGCCCGTGTTTCGAACAATAACAGGCCTATACCCCGCGAATGACGAAAGAATCATTGAGGGCGTGGCAGCTGCCACGCCCTCACGTCAAAATCCTGAAGACTGGCTAATATCAGCTGATCGCCGCCTCCGCCTTCCTGGCTTCCCGCATGTTCGGCAGGAACACCGTCAGCAGGCCGAGCAGTGGCAGATACGAGCAGATCTGGAAGACGAACTCGATGCCCTTCATGTCGGCGACGACGCCAAGCACGGCGGCCGCGATGCCGCCCATGCCGAAGGCGAAGCCGAAGAAGATGCCGGCAATCATGCCGACACGTCCCGGCACCAGCTCCTGCGCAAAGACGACGATGTTGGAGAAGGCCGACGACAGGATCAGGCCGATCAGCACCGTCAGCACCATCGTCCATTCGAGGTTGGCGTAGGGCAGGGCCAGCGTGAAGGGCAGCACGCCGACGATCGAGAACCAGATCATCGCCTTCTGCCCGTAGCGGTCGCCGAACGGGCCGCCAAGCAGGATGCCGAGTGCCGAGGAGCCGAGGAACAGGAACAGCATGACCTGCGACATCTGCACGGAAACGCCGAATTTATGGATGGAATAGAAGGTGTAGTAGCTGGCGAGGCTGGCGATGTAGGCGTTCTTGCTCAACACCAGCAGGGTCAGCACGATCAATGCATTCATCACCTTGCGGCGCGGGAAGGGCGAGACGAAGGTTGCCGTCTTGCGGTTGCCCTGTGCGGCGCGCAGGCGGCTGTACCAGCCGCCGACCTGCCACAGAACGATGATGCCGATCAGCGAGCCGACAGCGAACCATGAGATGCTGGTCTGGCCGAACGGCACGACGATGAAGGCAGCCAGCAGCGGCCCCATCGACTGGCCGAAATTGCCGCCGACCTGGAACAGTGACTGCGCGAGCCCGAAGCGGCCGCCCGACGCAAAGCGGGCGATGCGCGAGGATTCCGGATGGAAGATCGCCGAGCCGATGCCGATCAGCGAGGCGCCGATCAACAGCAGCGAATAGTGCCCGGCATAGGCGAGCACGACCAGGCCGATCAGCGACGACGCCATGCCATAAGGCAGCGAATAGGGCATCGGCCGCTTGTCGGTGACCATGCCGATCACCGGCTGCAGCAGCGATGCGGTCACCTGGAAGGTGAAGGTCAGGAGGCCGATCTGCCAGAAGTCGAGGCCGTAATTCTCTTTCAGCAAGGGATAGATGGCCGATAGCAGCGACTGCATGATGTCGTTGATGCCGTGGCAGAAGCTTACCGCCAGGATGACGGTGAAGGCCGTCGCTTGGGCTGAAGCGTGACTGACGGTCGCTGGTGGCGCGACGCTGGCGGCTGTCGTATCGGTCAAGGTAGGCTCCGTGGTCTTTTTGGCGGGCACGCCCGCGGGCAACTCTGGCGGACGCTCCTGCACCGCACTAGGACGGTTGCCTTATAAGCCGCTTGCGGCGCGACTTCTTTCGTGGTTTGGTCCAATAGTTTCGCAAGTGGGCCATACCCAATGCCGCATGGCAGGGAAATCTTTCACGCGGGCAATGCCAACCTCGAGCAATTGCACGAGCGCCGCTGGCTGTGGCTGGAGCAAGCAGTCGGGCCGGCGGTGGCGCTGCCGACCGAATATCCCGACGGCTACCATGTGCCGCAACACCGCCACAGCCGCAACCAGCTGCTGCACGCGCTGGTCGGCGTCGTGCTGGTGACGACGCGGCATGGGCGCTGGATGGTGCCGCCCGATCACGCGATGTGGATTCCGGCCGGCACCGAGCATTCGGTCGAGATGCTGGGCGATGTCTCGATGCGTTCGGTTTATGTGATGCCCCAGGCTATTCCGGGGCTGCCGGAAGGCTTGCGCGTCGTCGGCGTCACCGACCTGATGCACAGCCTGATCGTGGAGTCCGAGAAGCTGCCGCAAGGTGGCGTGCTGGAAGGCCGTGGCGGGCTGATCATGAATCTCCTGCTGCATGAAATCCCGACCCTGCCGGAACGGCCGCTCGGCCTGCCGTTCCCGTCCGATCCCAGGCTCGCGGCACTCTGCCGGCGGTTCGTGGCGGCCCCTTCGCCGCATGCGACGATCGACGAATGGGCTGACGCCGCCGGCATGAGCCGCCGTTCCTTCACCCGCGCCTTCCAGCGTCAGACCGGCCTGTCGCTGTCGACATGGCGCCAGCAGGCCTGCCTGTTCGCAGCACTGCCACGGCTGGCCGACGGGGAACCAATCACCAGGGTGGCACTCGATCTCGGCTATGACAGCGTGCCGGCCTTCATCACCATGTTCAAGCGCATGCTGGGCGCGTCGCCGCGCGGCTACATGCGCGGTGCGCGTGACAGCGGCGAAAGCATACGTCGGCCAAGCGCTGCGCTTCGACTGGAAAGCCCATGATTTCGGCGTTATGCGCGGCCATTTAGCCCGCGACCGGCTCGGGCTGGCTGGTAAGGATGATCTCCTCGCCATGCGGGGCGGAAGCCGGTGGCCGGCCACGGCTGTGTTGGCGCGGCGAACAGCCCATCACCCGCTTGAAGGCGGTGCTGAAGGCGCTTTCCGATTCGTAGCCGAGCGACAGTGCAATGACGGAAACAGGATCGCTGGAACTCGCCAGCCTGTCGCCGGCCAAGAGCATGCGCCAGCGCGTCAGGTAGTCCATCGGGGAAGCGCCGACCATCGCCTTGAATTTCAGCGCAAAGGTCGACCGCGACATGCCGGCGCGCTCGGCCAGCGCCTGCAATGTCCAGCCATGCGCCGGGTCTTCGTGCATGGCGCCGATCGCCGCGCCGATCTGTTTGTCGGCCAGCGCAAACAGCCAGCCGACGCCGCCCCGCAAGCCCTCGGCCATATGCAGGCGCAAGGCCTCGATCAGGATCATGTGGGCCAGATGCTCGACGATGAGAAAGCCACCCGGCCGCCGCTCGCGCAATTCCTGCATCATCCGCTCCACCGGCCAGCGCAGCGCCGAATGATCGGAGTCGCTGCGGATGTGAACGATTGGCGGCAGCATCCGCAACAGGATGCCGGCATGGTCCCCGGATAGGGCAAAGCGGCTGCTGACGAGAAGGAAATCGCCGCCGCCCTTATGCAAGGTGATGCCACCGGTGCGTGCGGGGGAAAAGATGGTGCGGGCATCGACCGATGGCAGCTCCATGTCGCTGGCAAGGCGGAAAGGACGCCCGCGAGGCAGCAGGAAACAGTCACCCGTCTCCAGCCGCACCGCATCCGCGACGCCGTCCACGGACAGCCAGCATCGGCCGGATACCACGGCACCGCATTTGATGGCTGCCTGCTGGTCGGGGAACTGGATCGACCAGTCGCCACCGGCCTCCAGCCCGGCGGACAGGTAATTGCGCGGCTTCAGCAGCGACAGCACGTCTGAGAGCGGATCCATGAGCATTCCGGACGATTGCGAAGATAATACGGACTTTACAGCATAGATCGTATTTCCTCAATCCCGTATCTCCTTCGGCAACGGGCTGTCCATACGGCCCTTGAGCAAACAAAGGAGAAATCGCGATGCGTGTATTTGTCACCGGTGCCACCGGTTTTGTCGGTTCAGCGGTTGTGCGGGAGCTCGTTGGAGCGGGCCATCAGGTGCTTGGCCTCGTCCGTTCGGATGCAGGTGCGAGGTCGGTTACCGCTGCGGGCGCCGAGGCGCATCGTGGCGATATCGAGGACCTGGAGAGCCTGCGCAGTGGAGCGGCGCTTTCGGATGGCGTCATCCACACCGCCTTCAACCATGACTTCTCGAAATTCGCGGCGAATTGCGAGGCGGACCGGCGCGCCATTGAGACGCTCGGGGCGGAACTCGAAGGCTCCGAGCGGCCCTTGCTTGTCACCTCCGGACTGGCGCTGCTGACGCCGGCCGGTCACGTGGCGAGTGAGAACGACGCGCCTGTTCCTCCATCCGCTTCCTATCCCCGCGCCTCGGAAGTCACGGCCGAAGCGCTGGCGGCACGCGGCGTGCGTGCCTCGGCGGTTCGTCTTTCGCCCTCGGTTCACGGCGACGGCGATCATGGCTTCGTACCGATGCTGATCGCCATCGCGCGTCAAAAAGGCGTTTCGGCCTATCTTGGCGATGGGGCGAACCGCTGGCCTGCAGTGCACCGGTTGGACGCCGCTACGCTCTTCAGGCTGGCGCTCGAGAAGGGCGCCGGAGGAGCCAGATACCACGGCGTTGCCGACCAGGGTGTGCCGACGCGGGAGATCGCCGAGATCATCGGCAGCCGGTTGAACCTGCCGGTGGTCTCCAAAAACCGCGAGGAAGCAGCCGACCATTTCGGCTTCCTCGGCCACTTCTTCGGCATGGATTGGCCTGCTTCCAGCGAGCAGACCAGGCAAGTGCTGGGATGGCAGCCTACGCAGCCGGGGTTGATTACCGACCTCGACGGCCCGAGTTATTTCGAGGTTTGAAGCTGTTTCGAGACAGGCCTAGTCGAAGAGGCTCGACACCGATTCCTCGGTCGCCGTGCGCGAGATGGCTTCGCCCATCAGGTCGGCGATCGAGATGACGCGGATGTTCGGAGCGTCGAGCACGCCCTGGGTCGGCTGGATGGAATCGGTGATCACCAGTTCCTGCAGCTTCGAGCCGCTGATGCGGGCGACGGCGCCGCCCGACAGGACACCGTGGGTGATGTAGGCGGTGACGCTGGTGGCGCCGTTGGCCAGCAGCGCATCGGCGGCATTGCACAGCGTGCCGCCGGAATCGACGATGTCGTCGATCAGCAGGCAATCCTTGCCGGCAACGGCGCCGATGATGTTCATGACTTCGGATTCGCCCGGACGCTCGCGGCGCTTGTCGACGATGGCCAGCTGCGCGTCGAAGCGCTTGGCCAGCGCACGGGCGCGCACCACGCCGCCGATGTCGGGCGACACCACCACGACATTGCCGAGCTGCTTGTACTTCGCCTTCACGTCGCGGGCCATGACCGGCACCGAAAACAGATTGTCGGTCGGGATATCGAAAAAGCCCTGGATCTGGCCGGCATGCAGGTCGAGCGTCAGAACACGGTCGACGCCGGCGCGGGTGATCATGTTGGCGACCAGCTTGGCCGAGATCGGCGTGCGGCCGGAGGCGCGGCGGTCCTGCCTGGCGTAGCCGAAATAGGGAATCACCGCCGTGATGCGCTTGGCCGACGAGCGCATGAAGGCATCGATCATGATGAGCAGTTCCATCAGGTGATCATTGGTCGGGAACGAGGTCGACTGCAGGATGAAGACATCCTCGCCGCGCACATTTTCCTGGATTTCGACGAAGATTTCCTGGTCGGCGAAGCGCCTGACACTGGCCTTGCCCAGCGGGATGTTGAGATAGCGGGCGACCGCTTCGGCCAGCACCCTGTTGGAATTGCCCGCGAAGAGTTTCATACACCGTTCCTGGTGGAGGATGGAGAGATCAGACAGACTCTCCTGCACCTTTTAACCGGGCTTTTAGCGGCCCGCGCCGGTATTGCAAGCGCCGAGATCGGGAATCCGCCGGCTAATCTCAAGAAAGCCTCGCGCCATCGCCAGTGGGCAACACCTCAGCCCGCCTTGCCGCCGAGCCAGGCCGCGAACTGGTCGATGGTCTGGTCGGCGATTGCCTGCATAGTCGCCGGTGAGACCCCTTTCCAGCTATCGCCGCCCCCGCTGTCGCCGGATTTTGTCGAAGCTGCCTTCTGCTGGCCGTTGATGCGGTGCAGCCGGTTGCCGGCCGGGTCGTAGACGTCCCAGACATAGATGACGGTGGTGTCCTTGCCTTCCGATATCGCCGAGAAATAACCCTTGAGCACATGGGTAGCGGTCTGGTCGGTGCTGCCGGCAAGCGTGATGCCACGTTGCCTGGCGCGCGTCTGCAATTCGGCGGTCAGCGGTGTGGCGGCTTCCACCGAAGCACCGACGATCGGCGCGATCTGCAGGCGGGTCTTCGACAGGATGGCAGCACTCTGGGCTGGTGTGACCGGCGTGGCGGTGGTTGCGGGATTGCCCGCAATGGCGGGGTCGGCGCCGGGCGTCGACGGCGTCGAGGTCGCCGGCGGGGTGATGGCTGACGGTTCGAGAACGTCCTTTGCGTTGGTGCAGGCGGCAAGAGCCAATGCCACAAGCAATGACACGGTCGTCACATGCGATCGTCTCATTTGCCTTCTAACTCCTTGGCGAAGCACGCCTCCCATTGTGGATTCACTGTACGATCAAGTCGAGATCATGGCGGGACAGCGGCTTCGGCTGGGATTCGGTGGTCAGGTAGGTGCGGCCAAGCGTCATCGCCGTCTCGGTGTCGGAATCCATGATGATCATGTGGGCGAACAGCGTCATGTGCGGCGCGATCGGCTCGGGGTTGCCCTGGTAGAACATCGGCATGTCCATCCAGGACGGGGTGAAGCGGGCGCCGACCGAATAGCCGCAGGCGTTCAGCCGGTGCTTGGTCAGGCCGTGCGCCTCCATGGTGCGGGCATGGGCGTCGAACACGTCGCCGAAGCTGTTGCCAGGCGTCATCGCCTTCTCGACGGCCAGAAGTGCTGCACGGGCGGCGTCGAACAGCTCCTGATGGCGCTTCGAGACCTTGCCGGTGAGCACCGTGCGCATCATCGGCGCATGGTAGTGATTGAAGACGCCGGCCCATTCGAGTGTCAGCTGGTCGTTCTTGGTCAGCTTGCGGCGGCCGGACTTGTAGCGGCACAGCAGCGCATCGACGCCGGAGCCGATGATGAACTCGTTGGCCGGATAGTCGCCGCCACCGGCAAAGATCGCCCCCTGCATGGCTGCCAGGATCAATGCTTCGTCGCCGCCCTGCTTGATCAGCGGCAAGGCTGCGTCGAGCGCGTCGTCGGAAAGGTTGGCGGCCTTCTCGGCCCTGGCGATTTCGGCCGGGCTCTTGAACAGGCGCAGCCGGCCGACGATGCCGGACGCGTCGGCGATCTGGCCAAAGGTCTGTAGCTGTTCGTCCAGCCGCCGGCCATTGTAGGCGGTCAGCCCGTGGGTGTCGTATTCGACGCCGATGCGGGCGCCGAGCAGGTCGAGCTCGTTGAGCAGATTGCGCAGGTCGACAGCCGGATTGGCGCCGTTGCGATCGGTCCACAAGACGATGTTGTCGATGATCGAGGTCTGGCGCGCCTGGCGCAGGTCGGCCGAGCGGGTCAACAGCACCATCGAACCATCGGCCTTCACCACCAGGCACTGGAAGAAGCAGAAGCCGAACGTGTCGTAGCCGGTCAGCCAGTACATGCTTTCCTGGGCGAACAGCAGGATAGCGTCGAGCTTCTTCTCGGCCATCTCGATCATCAGCCGGTCGCGCCGCGCATCAAATTCCGAACGTTCAAAATGCAGCGCCATTATTGCTTCTCCAAAACGATTGCCGAAACCTGCCGGCCGTAATCGGGCTCCTTGCGGTGCGTGGTGCGCCGGTAGGAGTAAAACAGATCTTCCTCGGCATAAGTGCAGCGGCCGAGGCCCTCGGCCGTCACGCCGGCCTTAGCCAGCCGGTCGACCGTGTAGCGATTGAGGTCGAACATCGCATGGCCGGCGTTGGCGGAGGGCACGAAATAGCGGATGGTCTCAGCGTCGGCCTCGACGAAACGGGCGACGAATTCCGGCCCGACCTCATAGTTTTCAGGGCCGATCGAAGGGCCGAGCACGGCAACGATGTTTTCGCGGCTGGCACCGAGGCTTTCCATGGCGAGGATGGTGTTTTCCAGCACGCCGGTGAAGGCGCCTTTCCAGCCGGCATGCGCGGCGCCGATGATGCGCGCCTGCGCATCCGCGAACAGCACCGGGCCGCAATCGGCGGTCGAGGCACCGATGGCGATGCCCGGCCGGTCGGTGACGATGGCGTCGGCCTTGGGCCGCTCGCCGGCAAAGGGCTCGCGCACGATGATGACATCGGGCGAATGGACCTGCCAGGCGGTCAGCAGATGGTTCGCCGGCACGCCCATCCAGGCGGCGACACGGCTGCGGTTCTCGGCGACCAGCGCCTGGTCGTCATTCGATCCGGTGCCGATGTTGAGGCCCTGGTAGATGCCGCTGGAAACACCGCCGAGGCGGGTGAAATAGCCGTGGCGGATGCCATGCGCCTGCGCCTTGTCCAGCAGGGCCGACCGAACGGGATCCGGTTTGGTCTGATTCAGCATGCGGGCGTTGTTGTCCGTGTGGGCGGTTTCGTCAAGAAGAAGTGCTTTTCGACAAGAAGGCGGATCAGAGTTCGGCTGGCGGTCCGAACGGTGCTTGCCGGACGGGAGATTGGGAGAGGCGGCAGTGAAAAGTCAATCCGCCGTGGCAAAGGGCCGGACGGCCATGTCGCGTGGCAGCACGGCAAGCACCTTGAACAGCTCGCCCATGGCTTGCGCGCCGGCGAGGCGTTCGACGTCGTCGGCGATCTTGTCGCGCGCCGTCTGGTCGGCATCGGCGCCGAGCCGGCCGGCACGCTCGAGAATGCCCATGCCGAGCAGGAAGCCGCCTTGCGTCGACAGATGGGCGTCGAGCCCATGCGCGCGGACGGTTGCGGCAAGAGCGGCGAAATCGACGTGGGTCGTCAGGTCGGCCTCGCCGGGATTGGCCAGCACATCTTCGTGATCGTGCCTGCGCAGAGCCTGCAGCGTGTCGCCGACACCTGGCCGGAGGTGGCCATAGTCCACGAACAGGCCGGCTCCGCCATGCGTAATTATGCGTTCGGCAATGGTCGCCATCAGGGCTGCGCGTGCCGGCGCGACCTCGACGATCGCGCCTGGCGGCGCGTCGGTGGCGTCGTCAGGCAGCAGCGTCGGGTCGACCGAGCCGGCGCCGGCGAAGAAGCGCAGCTCGCTGGTCTCGTCCAGACCGACCACGCGTTCGCGCCAGCCGGCGCCGGCGCGGACGAACTGGCGGATGGGCACGGCATCGAACAATTCGTTGCCGACGATGAACAGCGGCTGTTGCGGCAGAGTGTCGATGGTTTCGTGCCAATCGACCGCGAATGGCGTCGTGCCCAGCGTCTGTTTCTGGACTTCTGTCAGGCGTGGGCTGGTCTCGATCATGGCGAAGGCGGCGCCATTGGCCAGATCAGGATCAAGCCGCGACAGCGTGCGCAGCATGTCCTTCATCAGCGTGCCGCGGCCAGGACCGATCTCGGCGATGGTGACCGGCAGCGGCCGGCCGCTGGCCAGCCAGGCCTGGTAGAGCCAGATGGCGACGAGTTCGCCGAACATCTGGCTGATCTCGGGCGCGGTGATGAAGTCGCCGGCCGCGCCAAAGGGTTCGCGCGTCGTGTAGTAGCCGTCCACGGGGTCGAACAGGCACAGCGCCATGTATTCGTTGACGGGAAGCGGCCCCGACGCCTCGATCAGGCCGACGATGCGGGTCTTCAGCCGTGTCATGCCGGCTGCGGTTGTGGCACCGGCTTGGCGGTCACCATCGCCCAGATGCCGACCAGCACCATCGGCGACGACAGGATCATGCCCATGGTCAGCCAGTTGGTGCCGAGGAGATAGCCGAGCTGCTGGTCGGGCTCGCGGAAGAACTCGACGAAGATGCGCGACAGGCCGTAGCCGCAGATGAAGGCGCCGCCGACGAAACGCGGCGTCTTCAGCTTGAGGCGCGAATGGGTGAGGATGCGCAGGACGAGGAACAGCACCACGCCCTCCAGCAGTGCCTCATAGAGCTGGCTCGGATGGCGGGCAAACGGCCCGCCATTGGGGAACTCGATCGCCCAGGGCACGTCGGTGGGGCGCCCCCAGAGCTCGGAATTGATGAAATTGGCGACGCGCACCAGGCCAAGGCCAACCGGCACGCCGGCCGCCACCACGTCGAACAGCGACCAGGTGCGGATGCCGCGCTTGATGGAAAACAGCGTCATGGCGAGGGTGACGCCGAGCAGGCCGCCATGGAACGACATGCCGCCCTGCCAGACCGCGAAGATATCGAGCGGGTGGGCGATGTAGCGCGGCAGGTCGTAGAACAGCACGTAGCCGGTGCGGCCGCCCAGCACGACGCCGATGGCCGCCCAGACGATGAAGTCGTCGAGGTCCTCCGGCTTCATCGGCAGGACGCCGTTCGGCCACAGCTTCGCATTGGCGGCGAGCCGCTTGGCGTACCACCAGGCGAACAGGATGCCGACGATGTAGCCGACGCCGTACCAATGTACCGCCAGCGGCCCGATCTGGATGAGGATCGGGTTGATGTTGGGGAAGGGCAGGGAGGCCAGCGGCAGCAGGAAATTGTCGTTCAACAGGGAACTCTCGGTTGCGATCGTATTTGGGCGCGGACCATGCGGCAGGGTTTTGGCAGGGTCAAGGCAAGGCGGACGCGCCCGACTTGATGCCGCAGCAGGGCGCAACATGCTTGCATTCCAAGTGCAGCGCTACTAACTCAAATAACGGTAAGCGAGGATTTGCCATGTCGACCGGACCGAACCGCATTCTCGATGAATTCGCCAAGCTGATGACCGATGCCGCCGGGGCCGCCCAAGGCGTGCGTCGCGAGGTCGAGACCGCCTTCAAGGGCCAGGCCGAACGCATCCTCAACACCATGGACGTGGTGCAGCGCGAAGAGTTCGAGGCGGCGCGCGAGATGGCCGCCAAGGCCCGGGAAGAAAACACCCGCCTTGCAGAGCGTATCGAGGCGCTCGAAGCGAAGCTTGCCGAATTGACCGGACAGGCCGCACCGGCGGCGGCGGCAAAGCCCCGCGCAAAAAAATAATCATTAAACTTTTCCACATAGCCCGATCCTGAAAAGCGCTTTGCCGTGAATCGCTTAACGGCGTTGCATGAATCTTTGTGACAGCGGCTTTCCACATGCGAATGACGCAGTGCGAAAAATTGGGCTGTTCACGCGACTCCCGATCAATAGACTGAATTTGTTGCATGATTCGGAGCAGGGTCATGTGGCCGGGCGGTGGGGTCCGGTCTGGGGGTCTTTGCGTCGAGAAGTCCTGGCCGTCCGAGTTCTAGACAAGATTGTTCGTTGTGTGTGCCCTCCCGCGGAGCGTGTGGCGGCGCTCCTCAGAACGACAGGAAGCATTCCATGGAACTTCTCGAACTCGAATTCTCCCGCGAAATCCATCCGGTGGATGTTATCGAGCAGGTGGCCCACAACAACGACTGGTCCTTTGAGCGGGCCGGTGATGACGAGATTTCGATCTCGGTTGCCGGCAGCTGGACCGACTATCACGTCTCCTTCTCGTGGATGGAGGATTTCGAGGCGCTGCACCTGGCCTGCGCCTTCGACATCAAGGTGCCGGAGGCCCGCGCACTGGAAGTGATGCGGCTGCTGTCGCTCATCAACGAACAGATGCTGTTCGGCCATTTCGACCTCTGGGAGCAGGAAGGCGCGATCATGTTCCGCCAGTCGCTGCTCCTGGCCGGCGGTGTCGAGCCGTCGAGCCAGCAGGTCGAGGTGCTGCTGTCGTCGGCGCTGGAAGCCTGCGAATGCTATTTCCAGGCGTTCCAGTTCGTCGTCTGGTCGGGAACCTCGGCTAAGGACGCGCTGGCTGGCGTGCTGTTCGAGACCTACGGCAACGCCTAGAGCCCGTTCCACCCCGATGGAATCGGGATGGGGCTCTATCTCATTGTTTGAGCATCATCTCTGGACAAACGGCTTCCGTTTGTCCGAGAAAACTGGGGTCCACTTTTCGGGATCATGCTCTAGAGCGACGGCAGGGCAGACAAGACAGAGATGAGTTCGAGCAGCGCGCGCAAGCCCGAGATCAGTTTTGCCGACTTCGATCGTGTCGACATCCGCGCCGGCACGATCGTCGAGGCCGAGCCGTTTCCCGAAGCACGTAAGCCGGCGTTCAAGTTGAAGATCGATTTCGGCGCCGACATCGGCATCAAGAAATCGTCGGCGCAGATCACCAAGTATTATGCGCCCGAGACGCTGATCGGCCGGCAGGTATTCGCGGTGGTCAATTTCCCGCCACGCCAGATCGGCCCGTTCATGTCGGAAGTGCTGACGCTCGGCTTTCCCGACGAGGAGGGTGCCGTGGTGCTCGGCGCCATCGAGCGCAGGGTGCCGGATGGCGGGCGGCTTTTTTAGGACGTGCTGATATTCAGGTGAGGCCGGCTTGCGAACGGCGGTCTCCAGCGCTTCCGGTGCTCACGCACCAAACGGCTCTCGGAGCCCGCCATTCTCAGCTCGGCCTGATCTGAATCTCGACACATCCTGAGGCCGCGATACTTCTCAGGCAGCCAGTTTCCGCGGCATGCCCAGCGCTTCCTCGACCGTGTCGAGAAACAGTTCGGCGCAGGCTTTCCAGCTGTAGCGCATGGCGCGTTCGCGCGCCTCGGCGCGGTCGACGTTGAGGGCGGCGAGTGCTGCCTCGCGCAGGTCGGTCGACACCGCGCCGCCAAAGCCGTCGCCGACGATGTCGATCGGACCGGTCACCGGATAGGCGGCGACCGGCGTGCCGCTGGCCAGCGCCTCGATGATGACATTGCCGAACGTGTCGGTGCGGCTGGGGAAGACGAAGACGTCGGCCGAGGCGTAGATCTCGGCCAGTTCGTCATTGGGACGATGGCCAAGGAAATGCGCTTGCGGATATTTTGCCTTCAGCTTGGCCAGTTCCGGACCCTCGCCGACGATCACCTTGCTGCCGGGCAGATCGAGGTCGAGAAAGGCCGAGAGGTTCTTTTCGATGGCGACGCGGCCGACGCAAAGGAAGATCGGGCCGGGAAAGCCGAGATCCTTCTTCTTGTCCGGTCGGAAATGGCCGGTGTCGACGCCACGTGTCCAGGGGCGAAGCTTGTTGAAGCCACGCGAGGCAAGATCGTCGGCGAGCGACTGCGTGGCGACCAGCGTGCCCTGGCCGGAATTGTGGAAATCGCGCAGCCAGCGATAGGCCCAGCTTTCTGGCACCGGCAGGCGGGCGCTGAGATATTCGGGAAAACGGGTGTGATAGCTGGTGGTGAACGGCCGGCCGGCATTGCGGCAATAGCGTCGCGCCATGATGCCCAGTGGTCCCTCGGTGACGAGGTGGATATGGTCTGCCTTGCCGGCTTCTATCAGGCGCGCGACATGGCCGGGCGTGGTCAGCGCCAGCCGGATGTCGGGGTAGGTCGGCAAGGGCAGCGTGCGAAAGATGTTGGGTGTCAGGAAATCCACCGCGACATCGAAGGATTTCAGCGTCTCGGTCAGTCGTTCCAGCGTGTGGACGACGCCATTGACCTGTGGGCGCCAGGCGTCGGTGACCATCAATATGCGCATGGCGGCCCTTTGCTCGAAAGGTCGACTGTTGCCTTGAGACGATGCCGGAACGGCGACCAGCCTGCGGCTCTCGCTTCGCTCCAGCGCACCCGGGCGGGCGCGGGATCGAAGTGAGGCGGCAAGGCCGAATCAAGTGAGGTCGCGCGCTTCATGCGCGCTCTTCACCATGGTTTCATGACGGGCGGATGAAGCAGTCGTCTAGCTAAGCATGATATCTGGACAAACAGTTTCCGTTTGTCCGAGAAAACCGGTTTCCGCTTTTCGGAATCATGCTCCGGTCAGGCCGGAACCTTGATGACGGCGCGCAGGCCGCCGAGCGGGCTGTCGTCGAGGGTGATGTCGCCGCCATGGCTGCGTGCGATATCGCGGGCAATCGACAGGCCGAGCCCCGTGCCGCTGGCATCGAGGTTGCGAGCTTCGTCGAGCCGCACGAAGGGCTTGAACACGTCTTCGCGCCTGTCGAGCGGAATACCGGGGCCATCGTCGTCGATGGTGACCAGCAGCGAGCCGCGGCCATGGTTGGCGTTGACCTCCACCGTCCTGGCATAGCGGAAGGCGTTGCCGATGACGTTGGACAGCAGCCGGGCAAAGGCGTTCGGCCGCACATGCACATCACGGTCGCCAATAAGCGTCGTCGACAGCTTGCGCTTGCGCAATCCGGCTTCCTCGTCAAGCTTCTGGAAATAGGCCTCGAGATCGAACCGCCCGGCATCCTCGGAAGCCTCGCCACGGGCAAAGGCGAGGTAGCCTTCGAGCATCGACTGCATATCGTCGATGTCCTGGTCGAGCGCCGCCTTGGTCTCGGCCTTGCCGCCGGCCAGCGCCAGTTGCAGCTTGAAGCGGGTGAGAATGGTTCGCAGGTCATGGCTGACGCCGGTCAGCATGGCGGTGCGTTGCTCGATCTGGCGTTCGATGCGCTCGCGCATCTGGATGAAGGCAAAGCCGGCGCGGCGAACCTCCTCGGCGCCGCGCGGCCGGAAATCGCGCGGCATCGGCCGGCCCTTGCCGAAGCTTTCGGCCGCCTCGGCGAGCGTCAGGATGGGCCGGATCTGGTTGCGCAGGAAGGGGATGGCGATCATCAACAGCACCAGCGAGGTGCCGACCATCCAGATCAGGAAGATGTGGGTGTTCGAGGCATAGGCCTGGCTGCGCCGCACGAAGACGCGCAGCACCTTGCCCTCGAGTTGGACGCGCACCTCGACGATGTTGGAATTGCCGACCGTGTCGATCCAGAACGGGCGGTTGATCTGGCGGGTGATTTCGGCCGAGAGAACATCGTCGAGGATCGAGAAGAAGGGCTTGGGCCCGGGCGCGGGCAGCGGGTCGGGCGGCAAGAGGTCGACCTTCAACTGCATGCGGTCCTGGGCGATCCGGATGATGTTGGCGTAGTCGGCGTCGTGCGGATAGGTTTCGATCATGTCGATGATGGCRGCGATGTCGCGTACGGTGGCTTGCGACAGACGCTGCGTCACGGTTGCCCAATGGCGTTCCATGAAGACGAAGGCGACCACCGATTGCAGCAGGATCATCGGCGCGATGACGATGATCAGCGAGCGGGCATAGAGCCGCTTCGGCATATACAGCGAAACGAGGCGCCAGAACCGGTTCCAGGCACGCGGCACCGCCTTGAGCGTACGCGCGGCGCGTGCGCTCAAGCCGTTATTGCCCGGCTGTTGCAGTTCCGTGGTTGCCATTCGCTCTTTTCGTTTGCCCGCAACCGTTCGACCGGCCGCAGGCGGCATTCTATTCCACGCTGAGCCGATACCCAATACCGCGCATGGTCTGCAACCACACCGGATTGGACGGATCGCGCTCGATCTTGCGGCGCAGCCGGTTGATCTGGACGTCGATGGTGCGCTCGCCGACTTCCGAATCGTCGCCGACAAGCTCGTGGCGGGGGATCGTCTCACCTGCTCGCGCGGCGAAGATCGCCAGGATCTCCTGCTCGCGGTCGGTCAGCTTCAGCGCCTCGCCGCCGCGCTTCAATTCGCGCCTGGCGATCTGGAACGTGTAAGGGCCGAAGACCAGTTGCTCGACCTTCGGCGTTGTCGCCGGACCGCCGCGGCGCAGGATGTTGTTGATGCGCAGGATCAGCTCGCGCGGATCGAAAGGTTTCGGCAGATAGTCGTCGGCGCCGGCTTCGAGGCCGGTGATGCGGCTGTCGGTTTCCGACAGCGCCGTCAGCATCAGGATCGGCACGTTCTTTTCTGCGCGCAGCGACTTGGTCAGGTCGACGCCCGTTTCACCGGGCATCATCACGTCGAGGATCAGAAGATCGAAGTCGAGGCCGGCAAGCTTGCGCCTGGCTTCGCCGGCATTGCCGGCGACGGTGACGCGAAAGCCGTTTTCGGTCAGATACTGCTTGAGAAGATTGCGGATGCGGGTGTCGTCGTCGACGACGAGCAAATGCGGCGCGTCGTCGTCCGGTGCGGCCGCATGATCGACCCTTTCAGTGCTCTCCATGGCTTTTCCCTGACATTTTTGCGGACCCAACGTCGATCTGCGCTCTCAGTTCCGGATTGACCATCGCCTCGAGGAACCGTTCAACCAGGGTCCGTTCGGTTATCCCGGAATCTCCCAATGCAGCATGGATGCGGCGCGACTGTGGCCGCGCCAGCGCCAGCGCCAGCGCGCGGCCCTTGGCTGTCGGATAAAGCTCGCGCTGGCGGCGGTCACGAGGGCCTTGCAACTGCACGACATGGTCGGTGTCGATCAATTGCTTGAGCACCCGCGCCAGGCTCTGCTTGGTGATCTTCAGCACGTCGAGCAGTTCGGCAACCGTCAGGCCTGGCCTGCGGTTGACGAAATGCAGCACCCGGTGGTGGGCTCGGCCGAAGCCATAATCGGCCAGGATCTGATCCGGATCGGAGGTGAAGTCCCGATAGGCGAAGAAGAGCAGTTCGATGATGGCGAAATCGATGCCGTCCTCGTCGGTGATCGCCGTCCTGATCGGTTTCCCGGCTGCGTGGCTTCGATCCGTCATCATTTCTCCGCTTGAAAGAGAGATTATGTCAGTACTATTGACGTAATTTCCCGGCAATGGTAATTTTTGACAAGCTTTTGGGCGGATTGCGAACGAAAAGGCAAGAGAGGCCGGTTTTTCCGGAACTTCCTGAGTTTGCCAGAGCGCAATTATCCGCCTACGCTCCAGCATAAAGGCCGCTTTGCGCGGCCGACACGAAACACACAACGATACAACACTATGCGGGCTGGCGCCCGCGGGAGGTTACCATGGCATCCGTTCCCTTCGATCAACTGGACGGCTTCATCTGGATGAATGGCGCGTTCGTCCAATGGGGTGACGCCAAGATCCACGTCCTGACCCATGGGCTGCACTACGCCAGCGCCGTCTTCGAGGGCGAGCGCGCCTATGGCGGTGAGATCTTCAAGCTCAACGAACACACCGAGCGCCTGCATGAATCGGCGCGCCTGCTCGGCTTCAAGATCCCCTATTCGGTGGCCGAGCTCAACGACGCTTCCACCACGCTTTTGAAGAAGCAAGGTTTCCAGGACGCCTATGTCCGGCCGATCGCCTGGCGTGGCAGTGAACAGATGGGCGTTTCAGCGCAGAACAACCGCATCAACTGCGCCATCGCCATCTGGCAGTGGCCGAGCTATTTCGATCCGGCGCAGAAGCTGAAAGGCATCCGCCTCGACGTGGCGGAATGGCGCCGGCCCGACCCGCGCACGGCGCCGTCCAAGTCGAAGGCCGCCGGCCTCTACATGATCTGCACCATGTCCAAGCACGCCGCCGAGGCCAAGGGCTACGCCGATGCCATGATGCTCGACTGGCGTGGCCAGGTCGCGGAAGCGACCGGCGCCAACATCTTCTTCGTCAAGGACGGCAAGATCCACACGCCCAAGCCCGACTGCTTCCTCGACGGCATCACCCGCCGCACGGTCATCGGCCTGGCCAAGGATCGCGGCCTGGAAGTGATCGAACGCGCCATCATGCCGGAAGAACTCGAGGGCTTCGAGCAATGCTTCCTGACCGGGACGGCAGCGGAAGTAACGCCGGTTTCGGAGATCGGACCTTACCGATTCGAGGTCGGTGAAATCGCCAAGAACCTTATGAATGACTATTCTGCAGCGGTTCAGCCCAAGCACGCGATTGCAGCAGAATAACGAAAGTCACAGCTTTTCGAGCAAGCAGGGGCGGTTTAGAGGCCGCCCCTTTTATTTAAGCGTTTGTGCATTTGACTTTCGTCCAATTCGGCGTCTCATGATGGCGTCGGCCCGGAAGGCTGGCAGCTATGGAGGGACTAATCATATGGACATGAACACGCTTCTTCCGATCATTGTACAGGTGATTACGGGTATCATCGGTGGTCAGGCGGTCGGTGCGGCGCTCAAGACG
This sequence comes from Mesorhizobium sp. P2_D1, assembly GCF_056404455.1. NCBI lineage: Bacteria > Pseudomonadati > Pseudomonadota > Alphaproteobacteria > Hyphomicrobiales > Phyllobacteriaceae > Mesorhizobium > Mesorhizobium sp. P2_D1. Next base: position 89,452 of record NZ_JBFUDZ010000018.1, on the reverse strand, counting down.
GCGGCGTTGGGTCAGCTTCCGAAGATCCTGGGCGGAGCCATTGGCGGCGTCGGCGGTGCGGCGATCCTCGGCCTCGTGCTTGGCGGCGGCGCGGTCGATCCGGCGGCCGCGGCAGCAGCAACGAGCGGTCTCGGCAGCGCGCTGAATCTCAACAACATCGTCGGCGGTGCCGGCGGCGGCGCGATCCTGACCGGCATTCTCGGCGCAGTCATGGGTGCCATGAAGAAGTAAGCTATTCGGTCTAGGCGTTCTAAGTGGGCGGCTTCGGCCGCCCATTTTCGTTTTCGGAGCGACTGACCGTTCGTCTGTCGAGGGGTGGACGCCCTTCGCCCGCGCCGTTACATCACGCTGGAATAGCGAAAGGACGATCATGGGTCAGCTCAATGCCGGCATCGTGCCGGTCACACCGTTCCAGCAGAATTGCACCATCCTGTTCGACATGGACGACAAGCAGGGTGTCGTCGTCGATCCGGGCGGTGACATCGACAAGGTGCTGGCGGCGCTGAAGGACAACGCGATATCAGCCGGGGCGATCTGGATAACGCATGGCCATATCGACCATGCCGGCGGCGCCATGGAGTTGAAGGAGGCGCTCGGCGTCGAGATCATCGGCCCGCATGAGGCCGACAAGCCGTTGCTCGACAATCTGGAAAACCAGGGCAGGCGGTACGGCATCGCCGGCGCGCTCAACTGCGTGCCCGACCGGTTCCTGACCGAAGGCGAGACCGTGTCGTTCGGCTCGCATGTGTTCGAGGTGTTGCATTGCCCCGGCCACGCGCCTGGCCATGTCGTATACTACAACCGCGCGGCCAAGTTCGCCCATGTCGGCGATGTGCTGTTTCGGGGCTCGGTCGGCCGCACCGACCTGCCGGGCGGCGACCACGCGGCGCTGATCGCCTCGATCAAGGACAAGCTCCTGCCGCTCGGCGACGACATCGGCTTCATCTGCGGCCATGGTCCCGGCGGACGCTTCGGCGAGGAGCGGCGGACCAACCCTTTTCTGACTTAAGAGCGCCTATGTTGCAGCCGATCCGTTCTCCCCGTACTTCACTGGGAAAAGGTGCCGGCAGGCTGAGGAGGGGCGGCGCCGATCTCAAGAGATATCCGGGACGATCAAACCCAACAACAAAAAGCGCCGACCTTGCGGTCAGCGCTTTCATTGGGGCAGGGATGCCTTAGGTCTTAGTTCGCCGTGCAGAAATGCTGTTCGCCGTCATTGCCGGTGAACGTGCCGGTGCGGGCATTGAAGGTACGGTAGCGGTCCGAGCAATAGTCGTACCAGTCACGCGTCCAGGGCTGAGCGTAGCCTTCATTGTAGACGACCCTCGGTTCTGCATAGTAGCGGCGCACCGGTGCCGGGCGGACCACGACGTCACGCTCGTAGTAACCGTCATCGTAGTAGCGGTCAGCATAGGGCGGGGGGCCGTCATTGGCCAACGCACCACCGATCAGCGCGCCGGCCGCGAGTCCGAGGACGCCGGCGGCGATTGCATCGCCGTTGTCGTGATGCCCGTGATGGCGCCACTCATCCGCGTAGGCAGCGGGCAAGGTCGCGAGCGTGGTTGYGACCACGGCAGCGGACAGGACAGCGGTCTTGAAAATTCGATTCATGTCGGTCTCCTTCGTGCCAGCCCGCGCAAGTTTCGGGGGATGCGGTCCGGCTTTACCAAAGACTAATATACGACCATGGCTGAACGGGGGCTGAACGGATTTCGACGCACAATATCCAAAACAGGCGTCAAAGACCCCTGCAGGGAACGGGGCTATTCAGCCGGAGCCGTCGCCGGTCTGGAGCCGGTTCAGCCAACCGATAGGTTGACGGCCTTCGGGCCCTTGCCACGCTTGTCCGGTTCCGTGTCGAAGGACACTTTCTGGCCATCCTCAAGACCAGGAAGGCCCGACGCCTGCACGGCTGAAATATGGACGAAAACATCCTTCGCGCCATCATCGGGCGTGATGAAGCCGAAGCCTTTGGCATGGTTGAAGAATTTGACGGTGCCGGTCTGCGGCATGGGAAGCTCCTTTGGTCCCATAAAGTCCAGTCTCGGGCCGGCAAATGCCCGAATGGAAATTTGTCCTTTATTTTAGCGCCATCGGCAAGAGAAAGTTTTCGGGGCTGCTAAAGTGCGTCGCGTTTGAAGGGATTCAGACGACGCCCGTTTAAGTCTTTGTTTTTATGAATGCCGTTTGTCTCAAGACCACCGCGCACTTGGAGCGACATGCATCTGGCAGACCTCGCGGCATGAAAAAGGCGCGACGAAAACCGCCGCGCCTTTCAAATTCAAATCCCTCTCCAAGCCAGGTCCAGGCATTGGAGCCTCCGTCATGCGTCAGGGACGCACGGCGCCCGATGGCTCAGGCAGCGCGGAGGTTTACCGCCTTGGGGCCCTTGCCCATGCGATCCGGCTCGACGTCGAAGGTGACCTTCTGGCCGTCGACGAGCGTGCGCAGGCCGGAGGCCTCGATCGCGGAAATATGGACGAACACATCCTTGGCGCCGCCATCGGGCGTGATGAAACCGAAGCCTTTGGTCGCGTTGAAGAATTTAACGGTGCCGGTCTGGGCCATTGGGGAAACTCCTTCACCCGTTCAGTCTGGTGGTCCTGCCCGCCGCCTGGCGCAATGGGCAAGTCCCGGTGGTTGCTTCGGCAGTCATGCATTGGCGCATGGTCAAACCCCCCGCCGAAAACGGGGCCGTCAGAGATTCACAGTATCGGGGAAAGGTCGTCCAAAACGTTCCGCTCTCCGGGTCGCAAATGCCCGAACACGGAATTTATCGCACGGAAACGTGAAGGTTGCAAGATAGCGCCGCGGGCCGCCACAATGGGCGCATCCCGACGCATGGATCGACTGACCTGAGCATCGATGCGGGTCGACATAGGCTTGGTTGCCGGCCGGGTCATCGGCCCAGAGCGCAGCCACGAATGGGCCAGATGTCGTGGCCGCCAGCGGGATGGGGCTGATGGGTGCCATGGCTCCGCGCATCGTTTCCGGCGGGAGGCTGCAAACGGGGGTTGCATTTGGCAATGGAATGGCAAGGATCGTCTTCCCGGGACGGGATCGAGGGAGAGATCAACATGAAGTTTCTGGCGACAGTCTTTTCGCGGCAAGGTTTTGCCATCCTGTTCCTGTCGGCAATTCTTGCCGCCTGCACTGTCGTCGTCGATGAGGGACCAGGGCCGCGTCCGCGTCCGCCACGGCCCGAACCGCAGTATTGCAGCAGGCAGTACGAGCCGGTCTGCGCCCGGCGCGGCGGCGACCGGCAGACCTTTGCCAATGCCTGCCTTGCCGACCGGGCCGGCTACCGCATCGTGCGCGACGGTCCGTGCCGCGACGGCGGCGGTGGCGGCGGCGGCGGTGGCGAAGAGCAGACGTTCTGCACCCGCGAATATGCTCCCGTGTGCGCACGCCGGCATGGCGAACTGCGCACCTTCCCCAATGCCTGCGAAGCCCGCGCCGCGGACTATCGCGTCATCGACGGCGGACCGTGCTGACGGGAACTGGGCGTGTTTAGCGTTTTCCCACAAAGGGAAGGGAAAACCGAGGCGTTCGCTCACACCTCCGCTGGATACGCCCCGTCGGCCGGGCCAGCGTAAAGCTCGCTGCCGTCCTCGTCGGAAATGCGCAGGCGATCGGGGATTTGTGGCATGGCCAGCGTGTGGAACAGCGCGGTTGCGCCCTGCAGGGCGGCGCGCAGGTTCGGCGCTTCCAGCGATACCTTGTCGAGCGTGGCTTCGTCGGCGTCGCGCGACCGGTAGAACTCGATGACGAAGTTCAAGCGCGCCTCCGTGTGCGGGGTGTTGCGCAAACGTGTCGTGTCAGTCCGTCGCCTCACAAAGTGGGCGACGGGGGGACGCACGAGGCGCCCCTGGGCTGGTCAGCCCTTCGACTTAGGCTTCAGGCTACTCTCGGCCTGCTTGACCGACGAGCCGAACGGGGAGGCTGGCTTGGCCACGACCTTGTCCTTCTTCGGCTTGCGCGTTTCGCGATTGCTTCGCTGTTGACCTTTGGACATGTCGTGCTCCTGTTGTGTGTTGGCGTGGCTTTGCTGGGCGCTCAGACGACCGGATTGTCAGCGAGAGGCGGGTTGTCAGTAACGACCGGGTTGTCAGTGACAACCGGGTTGTCGGCCGGTTCGAGATTGTCTTCCGTGGTGACCCGCTCATGGGTCTCCTGCTCGCTGCGGATGCGGTATTGCGGCGAGCCGTCCTTGACCGGCAGCCTGCTCTTGATCTGGAACAGTTCCGCGGTTTTCTGGACGAGGCCGGTGCGGCTCTTCATGCGGACAGTCTGACCGATCGCAAACTGGTGCGAGGGCGTGTCGGTGCGCGGGCGCGCATTCTGCTGGAAACGGATCATGCTGCATTCTCCCTGTCGCGCTTCAGCGCTGTTTCGAGTTCGAGGTAATCGATGGCGACAAGCTGGCTGGTGGTCGGATTTTTCACGGCCCTTGCCGGCAGATGGATGAAGGTGGCGACGCGTCGCCAGGCAAGCCGCGACATGCCCTCGATCACCTCCTCGTCGTGATCGATGTCGTAGTCGCCGGCCGGTAGCTGTCCTTCCAGTCCGCCTAGCACGAAGGGTGCCGCGAAATGGGCGATGGAGTGGGTCGTGCGATCGGTCATTGTCTTGCCTTGATGCTTCCGCAGCGGCCCTGAAAAGCAAAAAAGCGGGGACGAGCCCCGCTTTCCTATTTCCGGCAATCGCTGGAAATAAGCCGCTTTCGAGAGCTGCCAGTACATCCGTGGTCAGCGTTCATCGAATTCGGCCGGATCAGATCAGTTGCAAATTGGCGGCCGATTCGCGGCCCTTGGTGTCACGCTCCAACTCGAACTGCAGCTTCTGGCCTTCAGCGAGACCAGGAAAGYCGGCGCGCTCCAGCGCGCTGACATGGACGAAAACGTCCTTGCCGCCATCGGTCGGCTGAATGAAGCCGAAGCCCTTCTGGCCATTATAGAACTTTACGGTTCCGGTGTTCATGTGGGTCTTTCGAGGGGTGAGAAGCGGCCGCGAAACGCGGCCAGTATCGGTGATTGGAATGAGATTGGCGGGTCGAGAACCTCTGACGCCGCGAGGTGCCAATTCTACCCAAAGCGATCCTCAACATATAGGTCTTTGCCGCAATTTAATCAAGGCGATTTAAAATAAAAATCGGGCTTCGCTCAGAAAATTGCTTTCTGTAACTTTCAGGAAAACGATGATACAAGCCCATAGATATCAAAAATTATTTGAAGTCTGGCGGGAACATTTCTCCCGGTATTTTTGTTTTATTTGCGTATGAAAGGACGAGATTTCATGATTAACGAAACAACATCGGCAGGAGCTACAGTCGCGATCGGCCCATTGGCTAAACAAGCGACGGCAACGCCCATCCTCTCGCCGCGGCTGACCGTCAGGAGTGACGAAGCGGCAAAGCGAAGGGTCGCCGATACCGACGGAACGCTCCGGCGTGCCAGGCAGGTTGCGGAGACCAACCGGCTGATTTGATCGCTTCTGCGCTGACGGATACCAAGCGAGCCTTGAACCTGAAGCGCCGATGGCCTAGATCGGTTCATCGTTTCACTGAAACGCCGAACCGCTCTATCTCCTTGTTTGGTGCAATTCCGGAAGGAAAACCGTTTCATACCTTTCCTGGAATTGCTTTAGATCGCGGCCGGCGGAAAAACACGGCAGGTTTCCCATTAACAGAGATCAGAGAAGAGCGGCGGGCGCGGGAGCCAGATCTGGCGCTGGAGGACAGCCACCGCTGGGGCTGGACCAGTATGTGCAGCAGGCACTGCAGCTGCACCAGGCCGGGCGACGGCAGGAAGCCGAGGCGCTTTACCGTCAGGTATTGGCGCGCAAGCCCAATCACGCGGCCGCGGCGCATTTCCTCGGCCTGCTGCTTCACCAGACCGGGCGCAGCGAAGAGGGGCTCGATCTCATCGAACAGTCGGTGAGCCTGCAGCCCACAAATCCCGATTTCCTCAACAATTTCGGCACGGTGATGCGCGATCTCGGCCGCATCGCAGCCGCCATCGATTTCTTTCGCGGTGCGGTGGATATCCGGCCGGACCAGCTCGCGGCGCGCGACAATCTTGGCTCGTCGCTGAAGCAGCTCGGCCAGTTCGAGGAGGCCGAAGCGATCTATCGCGGCACGGTCAGTCGCAATCCCTTCCATGTCCGCGCCCGCATCGGACTTGCCGAAACGCTGCAAGAAGCCGGACGTCTAGACGAGGCGCTCGCCGTCTTCCGCGAGGCGCTGACGATCCGGCCGAAGGACGCGGACCTGTTGCACGGGCTGGGCGTCGGGCTGATGGAAAAGGGCAAGCTCGATGAAGCCGCCGACCTGTTCCGGCAGGCGCTGGCGGTCGACCCCGGCATGGCCAGAGCCTGGCTGATGCTGACGCAGGTCAAGCGCCAGAAGGAGCGCGACAGCGAATTGACCGGCATGGAGGCTCAGCATGCCAAGGCGCCGCAAGATAGTCTGGCGCGCATGCAGCTGTCCTTTGGCCTCGGCAAGGCCAATGACGATCTGAAGGATTATGGCAGGGCCTTCGATTATTTCGCCGAAGGCAATGCGATCCGCCGCAAGGGCATCGACTACGATGCGGCCAGGACGCGCGCCGAATTCGAGGCCATGAAGGCGACCTTCGATGCCGGCTTCTTCGAGAAACACAAGCCCAGCTCGATTGCCGACGACACGCCGATCTTCGTCGTCGGCATGCCGCGCTCCGGCACGACGCTGATCGAGCAGATCATCGCCAGCCATCCCCAGGTCTATGGCGCCGGGGAGCTCAGCATCCTGAAGATGGCGGTAGGCAAGCAGTTTCCGTTGACCATGAAGGGCGGCTTCCCGGCCGGGATCGCCGACATGCCCGACAAGGCTTTTGCCGAGGCCGGCGAAGCCTATCTCGACATGCTGCACGCCCGCTATCCCGGCTTCAAGCATGTCACCGACAAGATGCCGGGCAATTTCCTGCTCGTCGGCTTCCTCCATCTGATGTTGCCGAAAGCCAAGATCGTCCATTGCGCCCGCGACGCGGCGGCGACGTGCCTGTCGATCTACAAGGTGCATTTCCGCGGCGACAGCCATCGCTACGGCTACGACCTCGGCGAACTCGCCGATTTCCACAACCTCTACACCGACATCATGGCGCATTGGCGTGCCGTGCTGCCTGGGGTGGTGCATGACGTGCGCTACGAGGATTTCGTCGCCGACCAGGAAGGGCAGACGCGGGCGCTTATCGCCCATCTCGGCCTGCCGTGGGACGATGCGGTGCTGTCGTTCCACGAGACCGACCGGCCGGTGCGCACGGCATCCGCCGCGCAGGTGCGCCAGCCGATGTATCAGGGCTCGGTCGATCTATGGAAGCGCTATGGCGATCGGCTCAAGCCGCTGCTGGATAGGCTGGATTAGCGCGCGGGTGGCAGATTAACCCCAGCTTCGTCATCCACGGGCGGAGTAGCCGCGAAGCGGCGTCGCGAGGACCCGAGGATCCATTCCGGGACCTCGATCGAAGGATGCAGCGGAGCGGAATTCTTCACCGTTTTCAATGCTTTAACGTAACGGCATGGATCCTATGGTCTGCGCCGCGTTGCTTCGCTCCTTGCTCCGCCATAGGATGACGAAGCGATGGGGGCTCAGCTGCTCAAAGCTCGATGAAGGGTTGGAAGCCGCCGAAGATCATGCGCTTCATATCGAACGGCATGGGCCCCCAATCCGGTATCAAACGCGGGTCGGCCATCACCTTGGCCATCACCGTGTCTCGGCTTTGCCTGGATTCATAGACCGCCCAGGCGAAGACCACGGTCTCGTCGTCAGTTGCCTGAACGGCACGCGGAAACGAGGTCAGCTCGCCATAGGGCACGTCGTCGCCGATACATTCGACATAGGCGAGCGCGCCGTGTTCCATCCATATGGGGCCTGCGAGGTTGGCCAGCCTCTTGTAGTCGTCGAGTTTGGCCTTGGGCACGGCAAGCACGAAACCATCGACATAGGACATGGCATATTCCTCTTGCTGAAAATCGGGCGCCGAGCCTGCAGGGACGCGGCCCGGCGCAGGTGAGCGCATCACTCCTGGGGAAAGAGGTGCTGTTGCTCGCCTATTACTTCACCGGGGCGTTCATCGCCCAGGCAACACCAAAGGGGTCACGCAGCTGGCCCCAGCGGTCGCCCCAGAACATCACCTGCAGCGGCACTACTTCTTCGCAGCCGGCGTCGATGGCGCGCTGCCACCAGCTTTCGATGGTGTCGTCCTGGAGATGCAGCTGCATGGTGTAGCCCTGCGGGTTCTGATGCGGGTGGCCATGCTCGGGGTAGGCGTCGCCGAGCATCAGCGTCGAGCCATTGATGTAGAGATGGATGTGCATGGTCCGGCCTTTTTCGTCCGGCGGATAGGCAAACACCTGCTCGGCACCGAAGGCCTTCTTGTAGAATTCAGCGGCCTTGAAGGCGCCGTCCACCTGCAGATAGGGGGTCAATCCGCCGAGTACTTTCGGCGCGGGCTGAACGGGGGTCTGGTCAGTCATGTCTTGCTCCTCTTTGCGTTTGGCTTGGCCTTGCCAACCATAGGACGCATGAGGTGACGGCAATCCTACAGGGCCGTGAAATTTTTCTCGAAGGCCGGGCCCGAACAGACCGGGCAACCGGCGGAGTTGAGCGACAGTGGCAAAGGCAGGCTGGTCGCGGTCATATGACCTTGGCCGAGAAGGTGGCTGCGCGGCGGCTGTTCTGCGCGTCGAAGAGTTCCGGAAAGCCGATGTCCTTGCGCAATTCGATCGGCAAAGAAAGCAGTTCGCGCTCAGAGCGGTAGCGGGCGCGGGCCGCGGCGTAACGGGTCGCTATGCGACCGATGGATGAAAGGACCGACATGATATGCTCTCCCTGGGTTGGCGCCGGCATCATCGTGTCGGCATCCCAAGGACGCGGCAGGTTCAGACGATCCGACAGAGCGCCGAAATTATTTCAGAGGACCGAGGCGGCCAGCGCGGTGTCGTAATACTCCACCATCGCGATGATCTTGCCGTCGCGTATCGTCCAGAAGTCAGCGGTATGCATGACAAGCTCCTGGCCGGTGGTTCTGCGCGTCAGATGGATTTCGACCTGCGCCGCAACCTTGTCGCCACCGTCGATGTAGTCCATCGGGACGAAGCTCCGGTATTCGAAATCCTTGTCCAGCGACATGAGGCGGTCAAGGAATTGCTGTTTGCCGTTGCCCGCCGCGATGAAAGGTGCATGCGGTTCTGCGACCCAGCGGAAGACGACATCGTCGGAACAGTGGCCCAGCGCGCCCACGATGTCGCGTTTTGCATAAGCGTCATAAAGGTTCTTGACGACGTCCATCCCGCGCATGACCGTTTTCCTCCCTCGGTTCGCGAGGTGTCAGGATGCGCCTTTTTCAGGCGATGGAAAAGTATTATTGCGGGCTAATATTTCCTTGTGGCCAGCACTATTGGCAGTGTCGGCCCGCGTGTCTGTATTGTCGTCAATTCGATCCCTCCGCCACGGTACGGAAGAACTCTTCCGGATCCTCCACTTCGGTCAGCCGCCGTTTCTCGATCAGCCAGAAGCGGTTGCCGATGGCGCGGATGAAGGAGCGGTCATGCGAAGAGAGCACACAGCTTGCCTGATGCGCCAGCAGCTCCGCTTCCAGCGCTTCCTGGCCGTCTATGTCGAGATGGTTGGTCGGCTCGTCGAGCAGATAGAAATTGGGGTTGGCGAGCCTGAGCGCCAGCATCATCAGCCGCGCCCTCTGACCGCCGGACAGCACGCCAATCCGGCGCTCCTGCATATCGATGCCGACGCCGGCGCCGGCGAGCAGCGAGCGGGCGCGCTGTTCGCCGACATCGTAGCGGCGCGAGACCATCGCCAGCGGCGTGTCGTCGCCGCCGATGCCCGACAGCGACTGGTCGCTGTAGCCAAGCACGGTCGACGGCGTCACCTTCACGTTCTGCACCGTCTCTGGCTCGAGGATGGCGTTGCGGATCAGGGTGACGAAGCGCGACTTGCCGACGCCGTTGCGGCCGAGCAGGACAATGCGATCGCCCTGGCAGATGTGGCGCTTGCCGGTCCTGAACAGCAGCGCTCCATCAGGGGTTTCCACTGCAGCGTCCTCAAGCGTGATCAGGACCTTGGCGTGAGTGCCGCGATTGGCGAGCCTGATCGCGCCGGCCGATTTCTCGCGATGCGCCGGGGCGGCCGCCTCTTCCAGGCGCTCGGCGCGCTGATTGAGCTGCTTGGTCTTGACCGTCAGCAGGTCACTGCCGGAATTGATGCCGATGTTGTTGAGCTTGGCGGCCTGCCGACGCAATTGCTGCGCCACCTTCATGTCGCGCTGGAACTTGCGCTCAGTCGAGGCGTCGACGTCGTCGAGCGCCTGCCTTGCCCTGGAGTAGGGCAGGGCAAACACCGGCGACTGTTCCGGGCGCAGGAACAGCGTCCGGTTGGTGGTGGCGTCGAGGAAGGCGCGGTCATGGCTAGCGATGACGACGGGCACCTCGCGCGGCAGCGTGTTCAGCCAGGTTTCGAGCTGGCTGATCCTGGCCAGGTCGAGATGGTTGGTCGGCTCGTCGAGCAGCAGCACATCCGGATCGGTGACCCAGACGCGGGCGATCAGCGCAAGCCGCTGCCAGCCGCCGCTCAGCGCCTGCATTTGCCGTTCGCGCATCGGCTCCGGCACGTCGAGCGAATCGAGAACGACGTCGACGCGCCACATCTCGCTTTCGGCCTGCTCAGGCGGCAAGGCATCGGCCACCACCTGGTGGAACGTACGGTCGAGAAGGGCCGATGCAACGGACTGTTCGACATGGCCGACGCACAGGCCGCGCGTGCGGGTGATGTCGCCAAAGGTCGGCTCCATCTCGCCGGTCAAGCATTTCAGCAAGGTCGACTTGCCACGGCCATTGGCGGCAACGATGCCGAGCCGATCGCCGGCGCCGATGGTGAGGTCGAGATTGGCGAAGAGCGGCGCACTCATGGTGACGCCGAGGGATTTGAGGCTGATCAGGGACATTTTGATTTCTCTGGTCTTGCCGGAGCCAAGTCCGGTTCAATGCACTTTGACGGTGCGCGTGCAGGCCATCAGGCTCGGCGTTGCAACACCACGAAGGGCAGACCAAAAAAATCGAAGCGGGAAAAACCCGGACCGTCCCTAGTCAGCCCTGCAAGCTAGCTCGCAGGGCAGAAATCGGGCCACGCTGACGATGGTGACGAAAAAACGTAAACACGTGAGCCCTCCTTTCAAGACGTTCGAGTGCGGGAGATGACTACACCAAGGGCGAGGCCGATGGCAAGGCTGCCGCTTTCATCCGGCGCGGGAACGGGTCCAGCACCAGTATGCAGCCGGCGATGATCGCCACCGCGCCGAAGGCCTGGATGATGGTCAACGACTCGCCGAGCATGACCGTGCCGACCAGCACGGCGATCACGGTCACGGCGAACTCGACACTGATCGTCCTGGTGGCGCCGATGCTGGCGACCAGGCGGAAATAGACAACATAGGTCATCGCGCTCATGACGCAGGCAAGGATGGCGAGATAAAGGAAGTCGATGGCGCGCGGCATCGCCGGCACCGGCACGGCCAGCAGCAGCGGCAGCGTCATCAGTCCGCCGAAGAGGAAGGCGGCGCTAGTGAGTTCGAGCGAGCCGGCCGAGCGCAGATGGCGGTTGGCATAGTTGCTGCCGAAGGCCGCCGAGAAGGAACTGAACAGCGATGCGGCACAACCTAGCGCGAAGGATGCGGTGACGGGCACGGCCGGGAAGCCGACGAGAATGATGATACCGGCGGCGCCGAGCAGCAGCCCGGCCAACCCGCGGACGGTGATGCGCTCAAGCCCCCACAACTGGCCGATGATCATCGAGAACAGCGGGATGGCGGCAACCAGGATGGCCGCCATCGCCGTGCCGATGCGCGGGGTGGCATAGGACAGGCCGATCAACTGTGCCGCGACCGTCGTCGCGCCGACCATGGCGAAGTGCGACCAGCCGGCGCTGAAGTCGAGCCGGCGCCTCGTTGCCACCGCCAGCAGCAGAAGCGTGATGCCGGCGATCAGGGAACGCAAGGTCACCGCACCGATCCAGCCGAAGGCATGCACCACCTTGAGCAGCACCAGGAACGACAGCCCCCAGGTGACGGCCAGGAAGACGTAGGCAGCGATGTCTTTGGATTTCATTTTGTGGGGGCGGTTTCTGGTCCAGGGCGGAGGGCGGATGGCAAGGGCCGTATCGGTTCCACCCGCAACTGGCAAGGGCGGGCCCAAGAGGGAGTTGCCGATAGAAGGGACATCTGTTGGAGGGACAGCGCCCCCCTCTGTCCTGCCGGACATCTCCCCCTCACGGGGAGATTGGCTGTCGCGGCCGCTTTCGGCAATCGCCAAGGTGGCAGGACGTGGGGGAGATGTCCGGCAGGACAGAGGGGGGCGCGAAGGATCGCTACCGTCCCGGCCTGCCCGTCTTGCCTGGCCGGCGCTTTTCGCGGCGGGCGTCGCCGGGATCCTCATAGGAGCCAATGCCGGCGCGCTCGCGCTTGACCGGTTTGTCGCCCTCGATGGGTGTCTCGGTCCGCCGCACCGTCATCTCATCCAGCGAGTTCTTCTTGAACAGCGGTTTGGTGGCGTCGCCGGGTATGCCGAAATCGGAACCGTGCGCCTCTTCGGCCGACTGCTTCTTGAACAATGAACGGGACACCGCGCCTGCGGGCGTCGGCATGTCGGTGCCCGGACCCATGGCGTCGAGCGACGGCTTGCGGAAGAGGTTGGGCCGGGCAGCCTTGGCCGCCTCTTCGGCGGCACGTGCTGCGTCGAGCTTGCGGAAACGCTCCTGTTCCTCCGTCGTACGATGTTTGGCCACGCCCTTGTTGTGCTTGCCCTTTTCGCGGCCCGAGGCGGGACTTTGGCCTTCCATCTCGCGCGCCAGCGGGTCTTCGGAGATCGACAGTTCCATCTCGCGCAGCCGCTTGATCTCGTCGCGGATGCGGGCCGCCTTCTCGAAATCGAGATTGGCGGCGGCGTCGCGCATCTGCTTGTCCATGGCGTCGAGATGGGCCTTAAGATTGTTGCCCATCATGGCGCCGGCGCTGTCGGTGAACTGCGAGATGTCGGCGCGGACATGGTCCTTCTCGTAGACCGAATCCAGGATGTCCGAGATGCGCGACTTGACCGATTCCGGCGTGATGCCGTTGGCCGCATTCCATTCCATCTGCTTTTCGCGGCGGCGGCCGGTCTCTGCCATCGACCGTTCCATGGAGCCGGTGACCTGGTCGGCATAGAGGATGACCTTGCCGTCGACGTTTCTGGCGGCGCGGCCGATGGTCTGGATCAGAGAGGTTTCCGAACGCAGGAAACCTTCCTTGTCGGCATCGAGAATGGCGACGAAGCCGCATTCGGGAATGTCGAGGCCCTCACGCAACAGGTTGATGCCGACCAGCACGTCGAAGGCGCCGAGGCGCAAGTCGCGCAGGATCTCGATGCGCTCCAGCGTGTCGATGTCAGAGTGCATGTAGCGCACGCGGATGCCTTGCTCGTGCAGATATTCGGTGAGGTCCTCGGCCATCCGCTTGGTCAGCACGGTCACCAGCGTGCGGTAGCCGGCTTTGGTTGTGTCGCGGATCTCGCCGACGACATCGTCGACCTGGGTCTTGGCCGGGCGCACTTCGACCGGCGGATCGATCAGCCCGGTCGGGCGGATGACCTGCTCGGCGAAGACGCCGCCGGCCTGTTCCATCTCCCAGCCGCCCGGCGTTGCCGAGACGGCGACGGAGAGCGGGCGCATGGCATCCCATTCCTCGAAGCGCAGCGGCCGGTTGTCCATGCAGGACGGCAGGCGGAAGCCATACTCTGCCAGCGTCGCCTTGCGCCTGAAGTCGCCGCGATACATGCCGCCGATCTGCGGCACGGTGACGTGGCTTTCATCGATGAAGACCAGCGCATTGTCCGGAATGTACTCGAACAGCGTCGGCGGCGGATCGCCCGGCTGGCGGCCGGTGAGATAGCGCGAATAGTTCTCGATGCCGGCGCAGGAGCCGGTGGCTTCGAGCATCTCCAGATCGAAGCGGCAGCGCTGTTCCAGCCGTTGAGCTTCGAGCAGCCGGCCGGCGCGCTCAAGTTCCACCAGCCGGTGCTTGAGCTCTTCCTTGATCGACTTGATCGCCTGGTTCAGGGTCGGGCGCGGCGTCACATAGTGCGAGTTGGCGTAGATCTTGACGCTCTTCAACTCGCCAGTCTTCTGCCCGGTCAGCGGGTCGAACTCGGTGATCTGCTCGATCTCGTCGCCGAACATCGAGATGCGCCAGGCGCGATCCTCAAGGTGGGCCGGAAAGATCTCGATCGTGTCGCCACGCACGCGGAACGAGCCGCGCACGAAGTTGATGTCCTGCCGCTTGTACTGCTGCGCGACGAGGTCGGCGAGCAGAGCGCGCTGGTCGAGCCGGTCGCCGATCTGCATCTGGAAGGTCATCGCCGTGTAGGTCTCGACCGAGCCGATACCGTAGATGCAGGACACGGAGGCGACGATGATGACGTCGTCGCGCTCGAGCAGCGAGCGCGTCGCCGAATGGCGCATGCGGTCGATCTGCTCGTTGATCGAGGATTCCTTCTCAATGAAGGTGTCGGTGCGCGGAACGTAGGCCTCCGGCTGGTAATAGTCGTAGTAGGAGACGAAATACTCGACGGCGTTTTCGGGGAAGAATTTCTTGAACTCGGAATAGAGCTGTGCGGCCAGCGTCTTGTTCGGCGCCAGGATCAGGGCAGGGCGCTGTGTCTCCTCGATCACCTTGGCCATGGTGAAGGTCTTTCCGGAGCCGGTGACGCCGAGCAGCACCTGGGTGCGATCGTTGTTGTCGACGCCTTCGACCAGGTCCTTGATCGCCGTCGGCTGGTCGCCGGCAGGTTCGAAATCCGACACCATCTTGATGGCGATGCCGCCTTCGGATTTTTCCGGGCGGGCAGGGCGGTGCGGCGTCCACAACACGCCATCCTTGTGCAGGGGATTGCCGGATTCGATCAGCGCCGACAGCGCGGCCACCGTAGCGGTGACGCCGCTCGAGGTCATCGTCTCGGCTTCTTCGAGCGAGATGTCGAGGCCGGCGACCGGGTTGAGGCCGGCGGCCGTGCGCTCCCTGGCTGTCGCCGCGCCACCCATCGAGGTGCCGCGCGCGGTGCGGCCGGGCGACGACGAACGCTCGGGGATCTTTTTCGATGGCTTCGGCGATTTGCCGCCGTCGTTCCTGCTGCCGAGGCGCCCCTCTTTCTCGGCTTCCTGCTCGATCTGCTCGGCCCAATCGGCGATCGAACCAGCCAGCGGCGTGCCCGACAGTTCGGCCTGCGGCATCTCGGCAAAGCCGCCCTTGTGCAGCGGCTCCGAGGCGTCGAGGAAATCGGTCAGCGGGCTGCGCCGCTTCGGGGCGGCGCGGTCGTCACTCGCCGTCGGCGGCGTTTTTTTGTCGGGGGATTTGGCCATGTCCCGAATATGGGATTTCCTGGCCAAAATGGAAAGAGCGCGGTGGGGAGAGGCGTATCGGACAACGCTGCTCCTGACAGTAGGCTGTCAGGAGCAGCGCAGAAAGTGCGGCTGAATGCTTCTTGGTATTACGCGCCCCTGGCGGCGGATGCGACCCGCGTCGGCGAAGACGACAGGCGCGGCACCACAACGAGGCGCTTGATTTTGCCCTTCTTGAAGGCGGCGAGGAAGCGCGCATAGTCCTTGAAGGCGACGCAACCGCTCGACTGGGCGTAGCGGCCGCGAAGCAGGTAGGTATGGGCCAGCAGGCCGTCGCGATTGTATTTGTTGCGGCCATCGACCGGTGTCAGGCGCAAAGCCTCCACACCATGAAAGCGCGACTCGCGCAGCGACAGATTGTAGGTGTTGGGCGGTGTCGGTCCGCGGTTCTTCTGATCGGCATAGCGCGGCTGGTCCGCCATGGCGCCAACGCCCGAATGCGCCTCGAGCCTCGAACCGTCAGGCATGTAAACGGTCCCGGCGCTGATGTCGTAGACGGCGACGCCATTGCCGGGTCCACTGCTGGAGCCCGGCGAGTTGAACAGGTTCTTGAATGCCTGGCCAAGGCCGCCGGAAGGTGTGTCGGGCTTGGCATAGGCCAGCACGTCACCCTCGCCGGGCCTGCCTTGCCGCGCCGGCCTGGAGGGCTGGGCCTGTTGAACCGTCTCACGGGCGGGCTTCTGCTGCTGGACAGGCTTCGACGGTTGCTGGACGGGCTTCGACTGTTGCTGGATGGGTTTCGTCGACTGCTGTACGACCTTGGGCTGCTGCGGCGCGTCGAATTGCGGGCGCCGGGTCGGCAGCGGCACGTCGTCGGTCAGCGCATCCGGCAGGGAAGCTGCATCGCCGGGCTGTGCCTGCTGGGTTTCGACAGGCGAAACCGCGACATCGGCCGAGGACTCGGTCATAGGCAGCGGCGAGGCGAACGCCTCGTCGTCGACCTGCAGCGACTGGACGAGGGCAAGCGCCAGCTGTGCGTTGTCTGGCGTCTGTGCGTCCGACTGGGCAAAGCCCATCGGCTGCGGTGCCGTCTGCACGACGACGGAGCCGGTATCCATCCGGGCGAAGCGTTCGGCCGCTGGAGCCGGCATGTCATCCGACAGGCTGGCCATGACCTTGACGGACGGCACCAGGGACGCTTCAGCAATTTGCGGCGCAACGGTGGAAATGACCGGGCGCGCGGATGCGTCGGCCGCGACGACAGGTTTTCCGGCGCCGGCAAAGGCAGCGGCGAGTTTGGCCGGCGACAGCGACGCCTCCATGCGCTCGAAACGCTCTTGCGATTTCGACTTTACAACCATCGGGGCTGGCTTTGCCTGCGCCACGAGGCGAGCGGATTTCTCAGCCTGCGGGTTTAACGCAGCCAGCTTGAAGCAACTCGCGCCGCATTGCACGGCATGATCATGCAGCGCCTGCGTGCCGCCATGGGCACTGGCCAGCACGAACGGCGCCGAAGATGTCAGAAAGCGCTGCTTCAACGGATCGGCAAGGGCAAGCGCCCCCGGCATCGAAAGCGTCTGCGGCAGGCCGCCTGATGTCGCCGACAGCGAGGCGCCGACAGAACTCAGGCCAGCCATGGTACCGACCAGCCACAGGCCAATGGCCGCGCTGACACCGGGCACCGCGACCCAGCGGACGATCCGTTCAGGGTTGAAGGAAGAGGAACGTGGCGCGTCGCAGGCGGTCTCGCCGTCCCAACGCTCGTCCCCGCCAGTTTTTTTACTCAAGAACGCCATGCACCAATCTTGCTCCAATCGGCTCCCACGTCCGCGGCTGTTATAGCCGCGACGACCATTCTGTGAGTGATCCCAGGTGGTCCCCGACGCGTTTATCGCGCCTGTCGTTAGTTGCCGATTGCTTCAAAATATGGACAAAGTTGGTTAATCAATCCCTCTCAAAACCAAACGAACGACGTGGACTTTTTGCCTCAAAAGGCTTGTCCACGACCATCAACGCGGCATTGGAGCCCCTCCAATGCTGTTTTGCTGCCTGTTTTTGTCGCCCAAGTCAAGCAAAACAGCCTTTGCTAATTTACCAAAAGGCCGTTCAGCGAGTCATGCGACAATGTCGCGCGCCATTGAGTGCTGCTGAACAGGCCGTCGGCAGCGGCAAAACTGTTGCCCGCCTGCCACAAAATCATCGCCCGGACGGTTGCCCCTCGACGGCCATTGACTCGTTTTGGGAGGCAGTGCAATCGGATTGAAATGCTTGGGTTTGAGGTGGCAAAGGCCACTTTTGGAGGCTTTTCCATGAAGCGTCGGGACTTCTTGACGCTGTCGGCGGGGGCGGCGGCATTTTCCATTCTTCCGGGCGCCGCTAGGGCTGGCGTGCCGGTGCCGTATGATCGCAACGCCGAAGTGCCGGTGAACGACAAGAGGGCGTTCATCGAGTGGATGGTGGCCAATCGCGGCGAGGACCCGAAATTGCTGGCCGAGCGATTCGATCGCTTCCAGATCATGGTCTACAACAAGGACGTGCTGGACGACCGCAACAAGCGCGCCTTCCTGTTGACGCCGCGCGAGGAGTTCGTCCTGCCGCAGAATCTGGCGCGTGCCTATGATCACGCCTTCCTCGACATCGGCTATGGCGTGACCATTTCCGGCCCGCATCTGGTCGGACGCATGACGACGGCCATCGACGTCAAGCTCGGCGAATCCGTGCTCGAGATCGGCACGGGCTCCGGCTACCAGTCGGCCTATCTGGCCAACCTGACCGACAAGGTGCACACGATCGAGATCATCAATCCATTGGCGCAGCGCACCCGCCGCACCTATGACGCGCTGATCGAGCGCGGCTACAGCGAGTTCGGCTGGGTCACCAGCCGCAACGCCGATGGCTATTACGGCTGGGAAAGCGTGGGGGCGTTCGACAAGATCATCGTCACCTGCGGCATCGACCACATTCCGCCGTCGCTGTTGCAGCAGCTCAAGCCGAATGGCGTCATGGTCATCCCGGTCGGTCCGCCAGGCGCCCAGCATGTGCTCAAGGTGATCAAAGAACAGCTCGCCGACGGCACGTTCAACATCGTCCGCTCGGACATCTATAATGGCAAGGTGGTGCCTTTCGTGCCCTTCACCAAGATGGAAGGCGACCAGATCGTCGGCACGCACAACAGCTGAGCTGGCCGTTTGGTAAGGCCTTGCTGAACCGCCAGATAAAAAGGCCCGCATGGCAGCCGTCGCACCGATCTCCCGACCAAGCATCGCCTCGCTGGAGGCGCCTGGCCTCGCGCATTACCTCGCAATCGGGCTGATTGCCGGCGCCATCATCGCGCTGCAGATATCGGTCATGCGGGTGTTCGCCGTCGGCAGCTGGTCGCATTTCKGTTCCCTGGTGGTCAGCCTAGCCATGCTTGGCTTCTCGCTGTCCAGCGTCGTCATCTTCGCCGGCAAGGACTGGTTCGACCGGCACTGGCAAGGGGCGGCCACGGCGGCGCTGCTGCTGGTCGGCCCACTCGCCGTCGCCTCCAACCTCGCTGCCCAGACGGTGCCGTTCAACGCCATCTTCCTGGTCTCCGATCCCGAGCAGAAATGGCGGCTGCTGGCCAATTTCCTGCTCTATCTCCTGCCGTTCCTGGCCGGCGCATTCTTCCTCGGCATCGTCTTCCTGAAAAGCCGCACCGCCTTCAGTCGCGTCTATTTCGCCGACCTCACCGGCTCCGGGCTCGCCGGCCTCGTCGTGCTGGTTTCGATGTATCTGTTTTCGCCTGAAACCATCATCGTCGTGCCGCTGCTGTTGTGGGCCGCCGGTTCGCTGCTGTGGTTCTTCGCCTTCGGTGCCTGGAAGCGTGTTGTCGCCGGCGCGGTTGTCGCGGCGCTATCGATCGCCGGCTACCTGATGCTGCCTGGCCTGCTCGGCATACCCGACATCGCGGTGTCGCAGTACAAGGGCGTCGCCTATGCCCGCAACTTCCCGGACGGCAAGCGCATCTACCGCAGCGTCTCGCCGTTCGGCGACCTGCAGGTCTATGCCAGTTCCTACATGCATTTCGCGCCGGGCCTGAGCGACAATGCCGCCTTCGGCATGCCGGAAGTTCCAGCCAACACCTATGTCGGCATGTATCGCGACGGCGACGGGCCGGAAGGCATCATGCGCAACCTGGCGCCGGCCGAGCAGGTCTATTTCCGCTATCTGCCGATGCACTACCCCTATGTCATCAAGGCGAAGCCCAGGACGTTCGTCGTGCAGTTCGGCGGCGGCATCTCCACCCAGGCCGCGCTCAATGCCGGATCGACCTCGGTGACCGTCGCCGAGAGCAATCCGATGACATTGCGGGCGTTCCGCGACCCGTTGCTGAAGGATGTGACCGGCGACATCCTGGCGGAGCCGCGCCTCAAGGTGATCGACTATGACGGGCGTCTGTTTCTCGCCAACACCGGCGAGCGCTACGACGTCATCGACCTCAGCCTCGCCGACAGTGTCGGCCTGTCCAATCCGGGCGGCTTCGCCATCTCGGAGAAATACGCCTACACGCACGAGGCAATGCTGAGTTACATGCATGCGCTGGCCGACGGCGGCGTGCTGTCGGTGACCCTGTGGAACAAGGAAGAGCCGCCGAAATCGGTGCTGAAGCTCTATTCCACCATCGCCGAGGCGGCCCGGATGTTCGACCGCCAAGGTGCGGCTAACGATATCTTCGCCGTGTCGAGCTATCTCTCGACGACCACGGTGCTGTTCAAGCGCGGCGGTTTCAGCGCGGAGGAAATCAAGACGCTGCGCGAGTACACCAAGTCGATGTCGTGGGAAGAGGTCTACTACCCCGGCATGCCTTATGACGGCTCGACGGCGCAGAAAATCCTCGACGATTATCGCGCCTCGATCTTTGGCAGCGGACAGGATGCGACGCTGACCCAACCCGCCGCCGATGCGACGGCGCCGGCCGACCCGACCGCTCCCAACGCAGCCTGCGACCCGACCGCGCCGGCCGATCCGACCCTCGATGCCTGCGCCGATGCTGGCGGCGATGCCGGCCCCGACGTGCTGCCGGCCACCGCGCTGCAGCGCATGACCTGGCACGCGCTTTTGACGGGCGGCTGGGCGAAGCTTGCCAGCGACTATGTGTTCGACGTGCGTCCGCTGAGCAACGACCAGCCCTACTTCGCCGCTTATGTGAAGGTCGCCGACCTGCCGCTGACGCTGGACCGGCTCGACCTGTTCCAGGACGACTGGGGCTATCTGCTGATCTGGGCGACGCTCGGCATCGCCTGCATCACGGCGGCGTCGCTGGTGCTGCTGCCGGTCATCTTCGGCTGGCGCATCGTGTTCTCGCGCTCGCGCGGCAAGCTCGGCACCATTCTTTTCTTCGCTTGCCTCGGCCTCGGCTACATCATGGTCGAGGTCGGGCTGATCAGCCGCTTCACCGTGGCGCTCGCCAATCCGACCGTATCGGCCTCGGTGCTGATCTCGTCGATGCTGGTGTTTTCCGGTCTCGGCAGCCTGTTTGCCGAGCGCATCTTCGACCGCGCCCGGACACTGTTGCCTGTCCTGCTGCTCGCGATCTGCCTGCTGCTGCTGGCCTACGGCTTCACTCTGTCGCCGGTCCTCGACTGGATCGGCGCCTATCCTTATGCCGTCCGGCTGCTGCTCTGCTTCCTTCTGGTGTCGCCGCCGGCCTTCCTGATGGGCATGCCGATGGCCACCGCCATGACCTGGCTGGCGCGGCTCGGCAAGGAGCATCTGTTCGTCTGGGCCTGGGGCATCAACGGCTGCTTTTCGGTGATTGGCTCGGCCGCCGTGCCGATCGTCGCCACCAGCTTCGGCCTCAGCGCCGTGCTGCAATGGGCGGCGATCGCCTATCTCGTCGCCATCCCGGCCTTCTTTGCCGTGCTGTTGCCGTCGAAGGCACCAGCCATCCGGCTGGTGACGGCCTGATGCTTGACCGGCGCTCCATCGTCGCCGGACTGCTGGCGGCGGCGGCGTTCCCGGCAGCGGGCGAGGGCGCGCGCTTGCGCAAGGCCTTGTCGGCTATCGTGCCGTTCAAGACATCACCCTTTCCCTATCGGGGAAAGCTGCCCGATGGATCCGGACCTTTTCTCGACGTGACATCAAACGGCCGGCGCGGGCACACCTCGCCGCGTGGCGGTGTCTATTGGGAAGACGAGACCTATTCCGACCGCAGCACGCTGCTGGCGGCGCCACGAGGGTTCGATCCGGCCCGGCCAGCGGTCATCGTGGTGTTCTTCCATGGCAATGGCGCCACCTTGCAGCGCGATGTCGTCGGCCGCCAGCGGGTTGTCGCGCAGGTCGAAGCGTCCGGCCTCAACGCCGTGCTGGTGGCGCCGCAGTTCGCCAGCAACGCGCAGGATTCGAGCGCCGGCAATTTCTGGACGCCCGGTCACTTTGCGATGTTCATGGCCGAGGCAGCGCGAGGTCTGGGCAAGTTGACCGGCGCCAAGGCGGCTAAATTCGACGCCATGCCGGTGGTGCTCGTCGCCTATAGCGGCGGCTACAATCCTGCCGCCTTCGTGCTAGGGAACGGCGAGATAGACGGCCGCCTACTCGGCGTCATCCTGCTCGACGCCGTGTTCGACGAGGCCGACATTTTTGCCGACTGGGCCGCGCGCCACAGAAAGAGCTTCTTCGTCAGCGCCTATGGCAAATCTTCCGCCTCCGGCAATGCGCAAATCCGACAGTTGCTGGCAAGCCAGGGCATCGACGCCAGTTCGGATCCGCCGCGCCGCCTCGAAGCCGGCACCGTAGCCTTCCTTGCCTCGGACGCCGCCCACGACAGTTTCGTCACGCGTGCCTTCGTCGCCAATCCATTGCAATGGTTGCTCGGCCGGCTGCACGGATTTGCGCGTTAAGTCGGGCTCACGCGGGCAGGGCGCCATCGATGCCGATATCGGCAATTGCTGCCAGTTCGGCGGCGACGGCTGCGGCGCGACGCGCCTTCGGGCTATGCTGCGGCCAGACGAGGCGGCGCCTGATCATCAACGCCGGCACATCCCTTGCAATCTCGATGAGATGGCCGGGATCGAGATGACGCCGCAGCACCAATTCGCTGGCCAGCAATGCGCCCATGCCGGCAATCGCCGCCTGTGCCGCGACGATCGTTAGCCCAAAACGTGGGCCCTGGTCGATGTCTTTCCGTTGCCGGCCGGCGGCAGTGAACCAGTCGCGCCAGGCCGGGTAGACGTCGTCGCCCATCGTCGGATCGATGTGCAGCAGCGGCATGCTGTCCAGCACCTCGGCCGCATCCGGCCTGATATGGCCGCGAAACAATGCAGGCGCGCAGGCTGGGATCACCCGTTCGGTGAACAGGTCGAGCGATGCGAGATCCGGTGTTGCGCCCTTGCGATAGCTGATGGCGAGGTCGACACCTTCCTCCAGCATGGCATCGAGCGCAACGGACGCAACGATGCGCACGTCGAGCTTGCCCAGCGCCGCGCGCACTCTGCTAAGGCGGGGCGCGAGCCAGAGCGAGGCGAAGGACGGATCGGCTGAGATGGTGAAGGTCTCGGCCCGTCGTTCGAAGCGCAGCCGCCGCATGCCGGAAGCCAGCGCGTCAAAACCGCGGTCGATGTCGGGCAGGGCGGCCTCGGCGGCGCGGGTCAGCACGATGCCATTGCCTTCGCGCCGCACCAGTTTGACGCCCAGCCGCTCCTCCAGCTGCCGGATCTGATGGCCGATGGCGCCTGGAGTGACGCCCTGCTCCTCGGCAGCGCGCGTCAGACTACCAGCCCTGGCGGCGGCGAGTAGCGCCCGCAAGGCGGATAGGGGAAGATCCCGGAGTGTCATGGATTGAGTTTAGCTCAAAGGTTGGCGAAGGGAACTCGTTTGAATCACTGTTTTCAGGGATCTAAGATCGTTTAAGAAATTCAATCGTAGGGACCGCTGCAATGCTTGACACGCCAAAGCACCCATCAAGGCATTCAACTTCGACCACGCCGATCCGCGCCATGCGTGCCGAAGGCCAGCGCGTCGTCGTCGACCTGGCGGACGGCCGAACTGGAAAGCTTTCGACGCGCTGGCTGCGGCTGGCTTGCGAATGCGATGCCTGTGGCGACACTGCCTCCGGCAAGAGATGGCTGACACCGGCCGACATTGCCGCAAGCGTTCGAGCCAGCTCAATCAATGTCACGGCGGGCGAGGTGGGTGTCGTCTGGGATGATGGCCATGTCTCGCACTACGGAGCTGAATTCCTGGCAGGCCATGCCGGCGCTGGCTCAGGCCCGGCCCGGTTCCAGCCGCAATTGTGGAGCAGCGACCTGACCGCGCGGCTTGGCCGCTTTTCATTCGACGCGGTTGTCGAGGACGACGAGATGCTGTTCCATTCGCTGCGGGCGCTACGCGATCACGGCATCGCCATGCTGACCGGGGTTCCCGCAGAAACGGAAGCGACGGCGCGGGTCGCCGGCCGCTACGGGCCGATCCGCGAGACCAGCTACGGCAAGGTGTTCGACCTGATCTCGCGGCCGGATGCGCGGGTGGCGGGAGAGACGGCTCGGGCGCAGATCCCGCATACGGACGAGTCGTTCCGTTATGCGCCGCCGGGCTTCATCTTCTTCCACGCCATCCGCACCGGTGCGGGCAGCGGCGGCACCTCCCTGATGGTTGACGGCTTCCATGTTGCCGCGCTGATGCGGACGCAGACGCCGGAACTGTTCGATCTGTTGACGCGGCACGGCGTCACCTTTCATCGCGAGCATGCGGGCGAGGTGTTCTTCAGTGCCGAGGCACATGTCATCAGCCTCGATGCAACCGGGGTCGTCACCGGCGTCCGCTACAACGACCGCTGCCTGGCGCCTCAGACGGCCTCAGAGGATGAAATCGACGGCGTGATCGAGGCGTTGGCCGAACTGACGCGGCTGATCTGCGATCCGCAAAACCAGTTCCAGCACCAGCTGCAGCCGGGCGAGGTGCTGGTCTTCGACAATCAGCGTGTCATGCATGGCCGCAGCGCCTTCGATCCGACGCTGGCGGTGCGGCATCTCAGAAGCTGCAACATCGACCGCGACGGCGTGCACAGCGCGTTTCGCACGCTGGCCCGGCGGTTTGCGCCTGAAGAGGCCGAGACGGTGCTCTATCAGGGCGCGATTTTCTAGCGTCCTGCCGTTGCCCTTAGTTGAACCACAGGGCAAAAGTCAGAAAACCGCTGCCGCCGAATTGGCGCTGGATCTGGTCGAAATCGTCGCTGGTCAGGATCTTGCCGCTTTCGAGATAGGGCGCGATGGCCGGGCCGGTGATCGACAGCACCAGGTCGAAGGGTTTTGGCTCGTCGAAGAAGCGCTTCATGTTGATGCCCTTGCCGGTGATGCGGAAATGCGGCAGCAGCAAGCGGCCTTCCAGAAGATCCTCGGCCATGGTCAAGGTGGCGAGCCAAGCCTCGACCTGCTCTTCGCCGACTTCAAGGCCGGTGAGCGGGTTCTCGCCCTTCTGCTGCGGTCCCGGCAGCCATTCGCGGTCGTTGTCGGTCTCGGCGCGGATCGCCTTCCAGTCCTCGCGCGACAGCCGGATCATTTCGAGCAGGTGGCGACGCGCCGCTTGCCGGCGCTCGGGTTCGACAACCGGCCAGTTGACCAGATGCACCAACGAGATGAAATCGGCGATGCGCCATTCCGAGGTGAAGATGCTGCTGCCCATGTCGCTGCTCGGCGGCACGAGAATGTCCTGCAACGGCAGTTTGGCGCGCGGGAACAGCATGTGGAAGGACCCGTCGAAGGTGCTCCTGAAATCATGCGCCAGCCAGAAATCAGCCTGCGCCATCAGGAATTCGGCATAGCCCTGCAGCCAATAGCCGTCGGCGCGGTCGAAGCGGAAGGTGAGCGCGGATGCTGCTCCTTCCGGTGCGCTGCCGCCGCGCGACAGCGAGGCCATGATGGCGGCCATGCTCTCATCCGGCGTGATCGCGCCGTCCTCATTAAGGTCGATGCCGACATGGGTCAGATCGAGCACCATGCCGATATCGGCATCGGCCGGGACCGAGCCCAGCGTTGCGGCGGATTTTTCCAGCCGGTCGCGGAAGCCGACCAGAATGGCGCGGAACTGCTCATAGGTCAGCGGCTTTGGGTTGGGATTGTCCGGCACCGGAAGCCGCATCAATGGCAGCATGAAGGATTGCGGGCTTTCGAAACCATGGCGGTGCAGGCCGCTGGCCAGCAGCTCCAGCGCGGTGAAGAACTCGCCGGCGCCGGCCGCGTAGGCGGACGCCGGATCTTTTGGCGCGGCGGCCTCCAGCGTCGCCAGGGCGGTGTCGCGCGCGGCCACGGTCCTGGCCTCGAACAAAGAGGTTGCCGCTTCGGGCATGGCGGCGCGCGCGGACGACAATGGCACAAACAGAATGAAAGCGGATGCCAGCAGGCTTGCTATTCGTGTCATCTTTTCCCCCATGCGTTCGTCGCGTCTGCGAACATACACGCATTTGCGGTGCCGCGCCTCTCAGCGCCGAGGCGCAGACGCACGATTGTCGACGGATGCGCTTCAACCCTCGAGCCCGACGGTCTACACAGGGCAAACGATTGGGCTTGGGCGTGTCGAACTATCCGCTTTCCTACAAACTGTCGTGGCTGCCGCGCTTTCTGAAGCCCTCGCACAGGGGTGATGCCAGTGCTTTCGCGCCGATGGCCGGGACGATGATGACTCCACCGCCGAAGCGGGCGGTGCGGCTGGCCTTCATCGGCGACATCTCGGCGGTGGCCAACCGCGGCGCGCCGGACTGCGATCCGGCGATCAAGGCGTTGCTCGGCGCTGCCGACCTGGTGATCGGCAATTGCGAAAGCCCGATCGTCGACGGACCAAATGCGGTGCTGGGGACAAAACTCGGCACGCATCACGCGATGAGCGAACGCTTTCTGGTCAAGACGTTGGCGGCCGTTGGCATCGCACACGAAAGGCTCGTGCTGTCACTGGCCAACAATCATGTACTCGACCAGGGCGTCGCCGGTTTCGACGCGACGGTGGCGGCGCTGAAGCGGCTGGGCATCCGCAGCATCGGCCTGGCAGCCAATGATACGGTGGTGCCTGTCACCGTCGGGCCGCTGAACATTGGCTTCGCGGCCTTCACCCTATGGCGCAACGCCGATGAAGACCTGTTTGCCGGCCGCGTGTCGATGGATAGCGATCCAGGGCGCTGGCCGCGCGATGCCGTCGATCTTCTCTGCGCGGTGCCGCACTGGGACTGGGAGTTCCGGCATTTTCCGCGCGCCGAGACGCAGGCGCTGGCCAGACGGCTGGCCGCAGATGGTGTCGGGCTGATCGCCGGCCATCATGCCCATGTCGTACAACCGGTGGACCGCATCGACCAGACGCTCGTCGCCTATGGGCTCGGCGATTTCCTCGGCACCGCCCTTCCCCGCCAGCCATGGCCGGGGCGCATTGGAGGCATATTCATCGTCGATGTCAGTGCCGATGCCGGCACGCGCGGCGCCGTTGCATCTTACCGTCTGCATCCCTTTGTGCGGCTGCGCGCCGGTGATCATGAGCGGCTGCTGCCGGTGGCAGGGTTGAAGGGGCGGATGCGCGGCAAGGTCAAGGGCCGGCTGGAGGCGATTTTCCCTTCCCCTAGAAGCGAGGAAGGGGTCACCGCTTAACCGTCTGGCGGCCTCGGCAAAACCGACTATCATGCGCCGGCAGCGGCAGGCTTGCGGGGGGATGGCGATGGAAACAGCGGATTTCATGCCGAGCGAGGCGGTCACGGCCGGCATCCGGAAAGACATCGAGACCTATGAGGCGGCGAGGGCTTCGGCGGTCCGGCAGGTGCGCTGGCGGGTGCCGCTGTTCGTCGGCCTGGTGCTGGTGTTTGTGGTGCTGATCGCCTGGCTGTTCAACAAGGTCGCCGACCCCAATGAGCAATGGTTCTCGACGCCGCATGTGTTTCTCTACGTCATCGGCTTCGCGGCTTTGATCCTGCTCTATTTCCAGGCCATGAAACCGGCGACGCGGCTGCAGCAATCGTTCCGCGAGACGCTGCTGCCGATCATCTTCGGCTTCATCGCGGATATGCGTTACCAGCATGGGGGGAGGCCGAACTCGTTCGACCGGCTGCCGCGCGAGGCGGTCGGGCCTTTCAACCGGCAGTCGTTCGACGATGTCGTTTCGGGCCGCTACGAAGAGTTTCCGTTCGAGCTTTACGAAGCAGAATTGCGCGAAGGGTCGGGCAAGGGTTCATCGACAGCCTTCAAGGGTGTCGTCGTCGCTTTCGAAGCGATCGAGCCGTTCCCGGGAATATTGGTGGCGACGCGGCGGACCAATGCGGTCGTCGGCTTCTTCCGCGGCATGTTCGCCAGCAAGATGCAGGACTTGTCGTCCGGTGTGCCCGAACTCGACGCCGCCTATGAATTTCGCACCGACAACATCGAGGCGGCGCGGCCGCTGGTGACCGGCCGGCTGGCGCAGGCGCTGAAATGGCTGGGCGAAACCTGGCCGGACGATCCGGCCCGCGTCGCGCTCAACGGCAGCGACGGTTTCCTGCTGCTGCCGCAGACGAAGAATTTCTTCGAACTGCCGGCTATCTCGGTGCCGCTCGACTACACCAGGCATGTCGCGCCGATGATCGCGGACATGGGCGCCATGCTGGCGACCGCGGCGCTGGTGCGCAAGATCGGCGCGAGGGATGGGGAGACGGGTTAGTCAGGTGACGCGCGTCAGCAGTCGAAGCCATAGTTCTGGCGGTAATAGTCGACGTCTTCCTTCGACATGGTCTTAAACAACACACAGACTGTGAAGCTGCCGACTTGACGGCCGTTTCTGGTGTAGCCCCAGTCGGAAATATCTTCCCGGGTGAATTCGAGTTCCTGGCCGGCTACGACGTTGTGCACGCTCTGTGGCTCGTTCGCCAACGTACCTGCAAATCCGGTTGCGGTGCGGTGGAAGGGTATGATCCAGAAATGTTCTGCGGCGTCTCCGTCCCTGACCTCGACCTTCAATTTGAAGTCTGATGTCAAAGGTGGGGGAGCCTCCGACAATGTCAGGAATTCATCCAGGCCTGCGCGAGCCTGCGCTATGGCCGCCGCCATATCCGGATCGTCCCTGGCGACGCTGACAACCTTGTCGCCACCCTGATTAGAATTTTGCGCCTCGGCCAATCCCGGAGCAAACGCCAGCATCAGGGATATCATGGTCCGGACTGCAAGCTTCATGGAATGCCCCCTTCATCGCGACGGTCGACACCATCCTGCATCCATTCCCAGTTTGCAACCGGAGCGCGAGTTTCATCCCGCATTTGGGGGCGGTTTGAACTGATCCATGAAACAAATTTTGTACCGATGATCGGCCAGAAGTCTGTTTCGTGATGCCGCCCGAGGTGGATTGCGGCAGCCGCGTGGTGATTGAAAGCTGCCCGCCACAATCGGCCAAGTGACTCTTTTCGTGGAAAGAAGTGCACTTGCTGGAGGGAACCGAAGCGGCCGGCAGTTGCATCGACGGCAGGCAATGTGTCGGAATTAAGCCTATGATATTGTTTGCGAAAATTCACTCAACGTGATTTGCGGAGGAGGAGCTTTCAGTTTCAGTTTCAGGCCGTTCGGTGCTGTCGTTGCCCAAGACGGCAGCCCCGGGAAACCGAAACAGCACGGAGTGCTTACCGATGAAGAAGACCCTCGCAACCACCGCCGCCCTGCTCGCCTTCCTCGGCACGGCCTATGCCGCGACCGTTCAGGGCACCATCCAGTCGGTCGATCCGACGACCAAGTCGATCACCCTCGACGACGGCAAGATCTACCAGTTGTCGCCGGAAGCGGCGGTCGGCAAACTGAAGGTCGGCGCCAAGGTGGCGGTGACGGTCGATGACAAGACCGGCATGGTGACGTCGATCAAGAAGTCTTCGTAAGCCCAATCTTGATGGGTAGGGCGCTGTCCCTCATCGCCAGGCAGGCGGATGGGGGGCAGCGCAACTCTTCGAGATCACCTTTGTGACGCCTGAACCTCATCATTGGGCGCCTTGATGCCGTAACAACGCCTCGGCTCCGCCATGCACTGCTATGGTTTTTGCCAAAGAGCCGCGTTATCCCTTGGCCAACGGGGGGATATCCATGGCCGAGGAACAAAAAGGGTTTCGCCTGTCGCGGCGATTGCTGCTGGGTGCGGCCGTCTTCGGCGGCGCGGTGCTGTGGGGCGGCACCACTGTGGCGCGGTTGGCGCGAGGGCCTTCGGGACCGAAGAACGCCGGGCGCATCGCCGATGTCGATGGCATCGCGCTGCCAATGAAGCCGATTGCCAGTCCGCCGGCCTTCGATCCTTCGCTGCCCTGGTCGGCAAAAGGCGGCGACATCAACGACGCCAGCGGCCTGTCGAAGACGCCGGTCTATGGCGTGGTCGAGGTCAGCGAGGAAGACCACATCGCCAAGGCGCTGGCCTTCGCGCGCGCCAACGGGCTGAAAATCTCGCTGGCCGCCATCCGCCACTCGATGGGCGGGCACGCCTTCGACGACAACGCGCTGGTGCTCGATCTCAGAAAGTTCAACAAGGTCACCGTCGATGCCGCGGCCAAGACCATGACCCTGCAGCCGGGCGCGCGCTGGCACGACATCCAGAACCTCCTGCACCCGCGCTTCGCGGTGAAGGCGATGCAGTCGACCGACATCTTCTCGGTCGGCGGCTCGCTGTCGGTCAACGCGCATGGCATGGACCACCAGGCAGGTTCGGTTGCCGGCTCGATCCGTTCGATGCGGGTGATGCTGGCCGATGGTTCGGTGACGACCTGCTCGCCAACCGAGAACATCGAGCTGTTCCGCCACGTCGTCGGCGGCTACGGCCTGTTCGGCGTGGTGCTGGAGGCGACGCTCGATATCGTCGACAACACGGTCTACCGCACCTCGCGCGAGATCATCAAATCGGACGATTTCCCTAAATTCTTCGCCGACGTGCTGGAGCCGAATAAGCAGATCGGCCTGTTCTACGGCCATCTGTCGACGGCGCCGGGCAATTTCCTCGAGGACATGATCGTCTATCGCTACGACAAGGTGGCCGACCAGCCGCCGGCCGACCAGCCAGAGATCGGCGAGCCGGGTTCGGTGGGGCTGAAGCGGGTGCTCATCAATCTGGCGAAATGGGGCAGCCTGTTCCAGGAGTTGAAGTGGTTCACCGAAAAGACGCTGGAACCGAAATTCGAGAGCTGCACGGTGGCGCGCACTTCAGCCATGGCCGAGGGCGAGGCCTGTCTCGTAACCCGCAACAACCCGATGCACGATTCGGTGCCCTATCTGTTCAACGACCTGATGGATGAGACCGACATCCTGCACGAATACTTTATTCCGCGCGCCGCCTATATCGAGTTCATCGCCGAAGCGCGCGAAATCCTGCGCAACCAGCCGCTGCCGGTGCTCAATGCCTCGGTGCGCATCGTCCACAAGGAAGATGTCGCGCTGACCTATGCGCCGGAGCCGGCCTATTCGCTGGTGCTCTACATCAACCAGCCGACCGATGCCGACGGCAGCGCGAAAATGCGGGCACTGACACGGGCGCTGATCGACGTGACGATCAAGCATGGCGGGCGGTTCTTCCTGCCCTATCAGCTGCATTACACCGCCAGGGAATTGCTGGCCTCCTATCCCGAATTGCCGGCCTTCCTGGCGGCGAAGCGGCAATATGACCCGACGGAACTGTTTTCCTCGACCTTCTACCGTGCCATCAAGGCGCTGAGCGGGGTGGTATAGACGTCAGGAGAACAACCATGCGGATGGTATCAGCGGCGGCACTCACCCTCATCGCGCTGTGCGCTGGACCGGCCGGAGCCGAGGATCTCAAGGCTTTCAAGCTGACGATCGACGGTGTCTCGGTCGATATCGATCCCGGCGAAAGCACAAAGGTGACGCTGCCCGGCGGCAAACAGAGCAAGGTGACGCTCGAACGCAACGACTTCGCCACATTTTCTGGCGGCAGTTTCTCCTTCGTCCATCCGAGCAACATTTCGGTGACCAAGACCGACCTCGGCGAGAGCATCACGCAGTATCTGATGGCATCGGCGCTGGGCACGATCGTCGTCGTGCAGGAATACGGCAAGATGAATCCGGTGTCGCTCAACCAGTTGATGCTGCAGGAAATGACCAAGGAATCGGTGCAGGCTGGTGCGACGCTGACGCAGGAGCCGACGACGCGCAAGCTCGCCGACGGCAAGGAACTGACCGGCATTCTCGCCAAGGTGAAGACACGCACCGACACCGCCGATTTCGAGATCGTCGGCTTCGGCCTTGCCGATCAGGGGTTGTTGTTCATCACCCGCGTCGCCGGCGAGGATGCGGCGACCGAAAAGCCGCTGATCGACAAGTTCTGGCAGAGCCTGAAGGTCAAGCTGTAGGGGCGTTGTTTCGGCGCAATCCCCTGAGGGAAAGCGCTATGCGCTTTTTCCGGGAAAACCGCTTCACACTAGCCCTGGAGTTGCTCTACAGCCCCTTCGGCACCAGTCCGGCCAGCCAGTTCGCCGACCGTTTCGCCATGTCGGCGGTCGCAGAGGCAGCGCGGCCAAGATCGGTCTTGACCACGGCGTAGCCGTTCTTCGTGCGGTAGAGCACGCCGGTTCCGCCATCGACCACTTGTTCATAGGCGACGGGCCGGGCGGCCTCCGCTTCCACGGCCGTCGTCGGCGCGCCGACAGGAACGCTCGGTCGGCGGCTCAATTCCGGCGGCAGCGGGCTTTCGGTTTCAACGACCCTGCTGGCGGGCTTCAGGTCCGGGCGCGACGCGGTCGCGGCCAGTTGCGAGGAGGACGACGAGCCTTTTGCGCGGCAGATGCCGGAGATGAGCGGATAGTTGAAATTGCGCTCGTGCAGCATCTGGCTCTTCATCGCCGCTTCGCATTCGGCGATCGTCGACCACTTGGCCGGCGTCTCGCCGATATATTCGCAAAGCTTGGCGTCGCAGTCGCAGCCGACAATGGTCATGGCGACAAGGGCGGTCTTGATCACGGTCTTGTCCCTTCCAGATGCCCCCCGGCAGCCCAATTCGGTGCATGTTGCGGTCTCAAACCCGGTCTCCGCTTTTGGGCGACGTGCAACAATCCATCGCGCGCGAACAAGGCGGGATTTGGCCGCGATTGTGGAATGAGCGTGGCGGAGCGCCGAACGGTCGATCTATCGAGTGGCCGGCGCGATTCGTTTGAGGAAATTTGCGATCAGCCGCACCACATCGTGCGGACGTTCGACCTGCGGGATGTGGTTGACGCCATCGAGAACCGCCAGTTCGGCGTGCGGAAACAACGCGGCAATCTCTTCACCCTGTGCCAGGGGCGTGGTCGTATCGTCTCGTCCCCAGATGACGAGGACGGGCGGCGTGAAGGCGCGATAGTTCGCGGGGTTGGCGGCAAGGGATTTTCGTTCGTCGTTGAACAGGCCGCTGAACAGCCAATGGCCGACTGCATCGGTGGTGCCTTCGACATTGAGGGGCCGCGCGTAGATCGCGATGCGTTCAGCCGTGACCACGTCGTCGTTCTCGATGAACGAGCGCAGACCCGGTCCGACCATGAGCGGATTGGTGAAGGTCGAGGCAGTGAGCAGTTCGCGAGGCCATCGGAGGTTCAGGAGAGCGGCAAATGGGATTGTCGGCGCCTCGGTCCGGCCGAGGCCAAGTGCGACGTCGAGCAGGATCAGAGCGTCGATGCGATCCGGAGCCTCGAAGGCGGCTTCGATCACGCCACCGCCGCCATAGGAATGGACCCCGACGCTGAAATGGCGGAGGCCGAGCGCGTCGGCGAAACCGAGGACACGTTTTGCGTGGGCAGCGCGCGTATAGTCCTGGTCGACCGGTCTTTGCGAATAGCCAAAGGGAGGCATGTCGGGCGCTATGACGCGAAAGCCCTGGTCTCCCAATGGCACGGCGATATCGCGGTAGGTCTCGGCCCAGGAGGCCGTGCCGTGGAACAGCAGCAGCGGCGGCCCGTCCTGTGGTCCCCAAACCTGGTAGTGGATCTTCAGGCCATCGACGGTGGCAAACAGTGCTCCCGCCGGAGCTGCCTCCTCGGGTGACAGGTTCTCTCGCAGCGCCGCCGCGCCGCGAAAGCCGACAAGCGTGACCACAATGAGCGCGACCAGCGTGAGCGCAAGCCAGCCGACGATGCGGATCAGTCTGCGCATTGCCTGGCTATCGTTTCAATAATCATAGACGTGTTCGAGCCTGGCGCCTGACTTGATCAGAGCTGGCAGCACGAGATGCAATTTGCGCACGGCGACGGTCAGCCCGGTGCGGCGCGTCGCCGGGTCGGCCGGGAGCGGGTAGCTGAACAGGATGCGGATGCCTTCGGGCACAGCGATCGAGTCGGTCGAAAGCACGGTGACCATGATCTCGTCATTGCCGCCGATTTCGACGAAGGAGACGCCCTTGTCGATCAGGCGCGGAATCATCTCGGTAAACACCTGGTAGCGCTTGGTGACGAAGACAGCGCCGTCGGCGCCGTAGTCGCGCTCCAGCAACGTATCGGGCTCGTTACGCGTCGCTTCGCCGACCGGCCCTTTGGCCCAGACATGGATGTCGAGGAAGGCTGGTGGGGACGTGGCTGCGAGTGCCTGCTTGATCAGGTCGGCGTAGCCCTGCTTGATGGTGTCGGCGAGGCCGAAGGCAAGCTTACGTTCGCTGGTGCGGATGGAGCTGTCGCCCGGCGCCGGCTGCACGGCAAACAGGCCGGCGCGCCTCTCGGCATAGGGAAATTGATACCACGGCACCTGGTCGAGGAAAGCGGCATAGTCGGCCGCCACCTTGGCCTGATAGATGTCGGCGGCGGTGCGCTTGCCAGCGGTCGCCTCGGTGATGCGGCCGACCGTGTTCTCATAGGCCCATTGCAGGATGTGTTCGATGCTGTGGCTGGTGCCGATGATGACCAGCATCTGGTGGTTGGCATAGTTGAACTTGTAGGGAGAGCTGGCGCGGATCACCATGGCGTAGTCCTGCCAGAAGCGACCGACATAGGACCAATAGGGAAAGCCGCTCGGCTGGTTCTTGTCGACGAAGCCGGCATATTCGCGCGCGGCGTAGACGATCGCCCATTCCGGGTAGGTGAGGAAGGTCGATTCCTCCGGCCGCTGATAGCCGGGGATTTCGGCGCGAACCTTGTCGGCCAGCGCCTTGGGCGGCGCGCCGTCGGCAATGCCGGGCAGCGGCGCCTTGTCGAGTGACGACGTCGTCAGGAAGCCATAGCTCAGCCCGACGACCGGGATCAGGACGACAATGACGATCAGCCACAGGATCGCCTTGACGATGCGCTTCAGCCAGCGAAACAGCAACATTGCCGGATCAGGCCGTGGCGAAGTGGTCGTGTATGCGCTTCGACAGCCAGAAGCCGACATAGACGGCGAAGCCGCCAATGACGATGTGCGGCAGGTTGGCGAAGAAGCGGGCCGGGAATTCGATATCGTTGAGGGAGCGGAAGCCGTTGATGAAGATGCCGGCATCGAGGCAGCCGGAACCGGTGATCAGGCCAAGCACGCCGTCGAACAGATAGACCGACCCGAACAGCTTGAAATAGAACACCGCCTGGCGATGCGAGATGAAGGCGGCGGCCAGCGCCCAGACGCCGGAGAAGGCGTGTAGCAGGTCGTCGTACCATTGCAGCGAGAACAGGCCGAACAGATTGCCGTTGGCATCGTTGAACGCCGGTATGTAGCCGATGGCAACGACGGCGAAGAACAGGAACGCATAGGCAACGGCAAGCTTCTGGATCAACGTCATGAAGTATCCCCCTTCAATTGACGCCGGACGGTAGCTGATTTCAGCGCCGGTTGCAGCTCTATCCGGAAACAGCGTAAAAATTGTAGGGGATAGCCAAAAAAGACAGTCGGCGCCGGGATCTCTCCCAGCGCCTCCCTGTCAGATCAGGACACGGTCGCGGCAGCAACTTCCCTAAAGTCGTCGCGCCATGCCGGCCTTGATTTTGACGGTCCTGCCAGCCCGCCACCCGAGAGCAGCGCCCGTTCGGGACCACGCCGGTCTCCGCCCTTGCGGGCTTTGCCCTGCGCACCATCGAAGGTTTTTGCCGTCCTTCATGGCAGCATCGGTCCGCCGTCGGCGTTGGCACGCTTTCCGCGGCCCCGTAGGTCTCGGCATCCGTCCCTCCAACAGGCAAGCCTGCTCTCGCTCAGGGCCGTACGGGCCTCAGGAAATCCGCCTTTCACTTCGCCTTTCGGCTGGGCGATCGGTAGCCGCCTGAGATGGGTTCAATGTACGCCGGGTAAGTGGTTGGCGACACTGCGGCAGGCCTGTGGATAGTGGGATTATCGGGGATCAAGCAAGGACAACGGATTTTCCGGTCCGCCATGACGGGCGGCAGCGGTGGACATTCGCCCTTGCCCTGTCGGCGGGCGCGGGTTTCAATGCCGGCAAAGGATTCGAGGCGCCGGGCGCCTTGATGTCCTTGCGGGAGGGTGTGCTTGAAAGTCGGAGTGATCCTCAATCCGATTGCCGGTGGCGGCCGGTTGAAACGGCATTGGCCGGAGGTCGCCGCGTCGCTGAAAAAGCATTTCGGCGAATTCGAGCTGCGCGAGACGCAGGCCGAAGGTGACGCCGAAAGGCTGGCGCTCGATCTCGCGGCAAACGGTTTCGACCTGGTGATCGCGGCCGGCGGTGATGGCACTGCCAGCGAGGTGGCCGACGGGCTGCTGCAGGCGTCCAAGGAAGGCCGCAGAACAACCGAGCTTGGCCTCTTGCCGTGCGGGACCGGCATCGATTTCGCGCGCGGGCTCGGCCTACCGCGCGAGGTTGATGCGGTGCTGAAGCGGCTCGCCGAGACCAAGCCTCGGAAAGTCGATGCCGGGCGCATTTGCTACATCGACGACCATGGCGCGCTGGCCAGCCGGCATTTCATCAACATCGCCAGCCTCGGCCTGTCGGGCGCCACCGACCGCGCCGTCAACGCCGACAAGCGCAAGGGCAAGATGTCGGCCAAGACGCTGTTCCTGTGGCGCACCGTGGTCGAATTCATCCGCTACCGCTTCCAGCATGTCAGGATCACGGTCGACGACGGCACGCCGGTCGAGGCGCRCATGGCGCTGGTGGCGGTCGCCAACGGCAAGTTCTTCGGCGGTGGCATGATGATCGCGCCGGATGCGGAACTGGCCGACGGGCAGTTCGACATCGTCATCCTGCGCGCGGCCGGCAAGCTGAAGCTGATCTGGGACATCAGGCTGCTCTATGGAGGCCGGCACCGCAACCATCCCGCGATCACCATCCTGCGCGGCCGGAAAGTGGTGGTCGAGCCGCTCGGCGATGTCGACAAGAACGGCGCATTGGTCGACATAGACGGCGAGTCACCGGGACGCATACCGGCGACCTTCGAGATCCTGCCCGGCGCGCTGACGCTGAGATATTGAATCAAGTCGTTAACAGATCGATTCAGGTGAATCCGGAGATGGATCCAACCAACTGAAATCGCTTGATTTCTTGCCTGGTGTCAGACTTCGAGCTTGGACGGGAAACCGGGCGCGCGCAGGTCAGTGCCGACAGCATCTTCCAGCAATTTGACGATCTGGGTGGACCAGGCGCCGCCGCCATAGGCTTGCCTGCCTTGTTCAAAAATCGCGTTGACGCGCGATGCCAGCTCGAGCGGCACGCCAGACTGTTCGCCCATGGCGAGCGCGAAGCCGAGATCCTTCAGCGCCAGGTCCATGGTGAAGCCGATGTCGTAGGAGCCGTTGAGAATGAGCTGGCTTTCCGTCTCATGGACGAAGCTGTTGCCGGAGGAGGCGACGATGGCGTGGTAGGATTGGGCGAGGTCGAGCCCGCCTTGCCTGGCCAGCATCAAGGCCTCGCCGGCGGCGACAAGATGGATGAAGGCGAGCATGTTGGTGATCACCTTGATCACCGCCGCCGAGCCGACCGGTCCCATCAGGAACGACTTCGCGCACATCGCTTCGATGGCCGGGCGATGGCGCGCATAGAGTGCCGCATCGCTACCGACCAGTGCGGTGATTTTTCCAACTGCCGCCAGATGCACGCCGCCGGTGACCGGGCATTCCAACGTCTCGATGCCCTTGGCCGAGGCGAGGGCGGCCAGACGGACGATCTCGTCGCGGCCGTTGGTCGACATCTCGATCCAGGTGCCGCCTTCGGGCAGGCCCTCGAGCAAGCCGCCTGGACCGGCCAACACCGCTTCGCTGACTTTGGGCGAGGGCAGGCAGGTTACGGCATTGCCGGCTCGCGCGGCGGCCTCGGCGGGACTGTTGGCGGCGGTGGCGCCGAGCGCGACGAGGCGCTCGACAGCAGCGGGCTCGCGGTCGAAGACGGTGACCGCAAAGCCATTGCGGATCAGGCTGGCGGCAAGATTGCCGCCGAGATGGCCAAGGCCGATGAAGGCATAGCTTTCGCTCACGGCATCAGCGGCGTCTGCATCATCTGCAGATGCAGTTCCTTGCCGGTGTAGGGATGCGCGTCGCAGACCGCTTCGTTGAGCTCGACGCCGAGGCCGGGCTCCTTGGACGGGATGACGTTGCCGTCCTGCCACTCGATCTTCTTCGTAAGCAGCGTCGCGTGGAACCCGTCCCACTGCTTCAGCGATTCCAGGATGAGGAAGTTGGGCAGCGTCACCGCCAACTGGATGTTGGCAGCACCGACGATCGGCCCGCAATAGCAGTGCGGGGCGACCTGGATGTGGTAAGCCTCGGCCATGGCGGCGATCTTCTTGGTTTCGAGGATGCCGCCGGAGCGGCCAAGGTCGGGCTGCAGGATGGTCGCGGCGCGGTTCTCGATGACGCGGGCGAATTCGAACTTGGTCGTCAGCCGCTCGCCGGTGGCGATCGGGATCGACGTGCCTCGCGCCACCTGCGCCATCACTTCAGGCATGTCGGGCGGCACCGGCTCCTCGAACCACAGCGGGTCATAGGGTTCGATGGCGCGGGCCAGGCGCAGCGCGCCGGAGGCGGTGAACTGGCCATGGGTGCCGAACAGGATGTCGGCGCGGGTGCCAACCGCCTCGCGGATCGCCTTGATCATACGCGCCGATAGATCGATGTCGACGAGGCGCGGCTGGTGACCATCGAAGGCGGTGTAAGGGCCGGCCGGGTCGAGCTTGACGGCATTGAAGCCCTGCTCGACATATTCGAGCGCGCAGGCGGCGGCGAGATCGGGGTCGTTGTAGACGTTCTTGCCGCGTGCATCCTCGGAGTGGACGCTGCCGGTGTGCGGGTAGAGATAGGTGTAGGAGCGCAGCGTCTCGTGCACCTGGCCGCCGAGCAATTTGTAGACCGGCTTGTTGGCTTCCTTGCCGACAATGTCCCAGCAGGCCATTTCGAGCGCCGAGAAGCAGCCCATGCCGGACACATCCGGGCGCTGGGTGAAGCCGGAGGAATAGGCGCGGCGGAAGAAGTTCTCGATGTCGTGCGGATCGCGGCCGATCAAATAGCGCTCGGCCATATCCTCGACCATCTTCGCCGTGACATGGGCGGAGAAGGTGGCGTTGTAAGCCTCGCCATAGCCGACGACACCACCATCGGTGGTCAGCTTGACGAAGATGAAATACTTGCCGCCGATGCCGGGCGGCGGGTTGCCGACAACCCAGGTCTTGACGTCGGTGATTTTCATTTTTGGTCCTCCAGAACCAGTTCGGCGCCCTTCCAACCGGTCATGATCGAGGCGGCGTTGGTGTTGCCGGTGATGTTGTCGGGAAAGATCGAGGCGTCGATGACGCGCAAGCCTTCGATACCGTGCACCTTGAGGCGCGGATCGACGACGGCGCGCGCGGGATCGGGGCCCATGCGGCAGGTCGACACCGGGTGATAGACGGTGCCCGAGCGCTTCCGGAAATCCTGGATCAGATCGGCGTCGGATGTGATCGACGGGCCCGGCAGCACCTCTTCCTCGATGATCTCGGCCATTGCCGGCATCGAGGCGATCTTGCGCACGAACTTCACCGCGTCGAGCATCTCGGCGACGTCGGCCTCGGTCGAATAGGCATTGGCTGATATCCTGGGATAGTCGCGCGGATTGCTGGAACGGATCATGATCTCGCCGCGGCTCGACGGGCGGCAATTGGACAGGCCGATGGAAAAGCCCGGCCACGGGTCGGGCGTCAGGATCGGACGCTCACCGCTTTTGGGAATGACGGTCGAGAAGGCCTGGAAATAGAGCTGCATGTTGGGGCGGGTCGCCGCCGGGTCGGTGCGGAAGAAGCCGCCGGCATTGTTCATCGACAGCGACAGCGGCCCGGACCGCGTCAGGATGTATTGCATGCCGACCAGGAGCTTGCCCCACCACGGACGCAGTGTCTGGTTGAGCGTCGGCAGCCTGCCCTTGAAGGTGTAGTTGATGCCGACATGGTCCTGCAGATGCGCGCCGACATTCTCGTTGGCGTGGACGACGGCGATGCCAAGCCCCTTGAGCAGCGCCGAGGGGCCGACGCCGGACAGCTGCAGCAATTGCGGCGAGTTGACCGAGCCGCCCGACAGGATGACCTCACAGCCGGCACGCGCCGTCTTGGTCTCGCCGTTCTGCAGATATTCGACGCCGACGGCGCGCTTGCCTTCGAACAGCACCCGGGTCGCCAGCGCGTTCATCTCGACGCGGACGTTGGCGCGCTTCATCGCCGGGCGCAGGAAGGCACGCGCCGCCGACATGCGGCGGCCATTCTTGGTCGAGATCTGGTAGACGCCGACGCCCTCCTGGGCAGCACCGTTGAAATCCGGGTTGAGCGGCAGGCCGACCTGCTGGCCGGCGGCGAGATAGCGCTTGGTCAGCGGGTGGACGGCGTCCGAACAATCGGTGACATGCAGCGGCCCGCCGACACCGCGCCATGTGTCGGCGCCGGCCTGATTGTCCTCCAGCGCCTTGAAGGCGGGCAAGATATCGTCATAGCCCCAGCCTGGGTTGCCGGCGGCTGCCCAGGTATCGAAATCCTCGCGCGCGCCCCGGATCCAGACCATGGCATTGATCGAGCTCGAGCCGCCAAGCAGCTTGCCGCGCGGCCAGTGGTCGGCGTTGCCCGCCAGGCCAGGGTCCGGTTCGGCCTTGTAGTTCCAGTTCACCGCCGGATCGAAGAAGGTCTTGCCGTAGCCGAGCGGCATCTGCACGTAGAAGCGGCGGTCGGTGCCGCCGGCTTCCAGCACCAGCACGGAAAAGCGTCCGGAGGCCGACAGTTTGTCGGCCAGGACCGAGCCGGCCGAGCCGGAGCCGACGATGATGAAGTCATAGGTTTGCATGATTGGTGGGCGGCTCCGGAAATCTGGCCACAGCCTAGACGCGGCGGGTCCGCCGCGTCGCCGCGCCTTCCGGCATCGGTTGTGAAAAAAGCGACCGCGATGCCAGGTCGAGTTGCGGGGAATCCCGACAATCGCGCTTGATATGCATGGGGTCGACAGCATATGCGATGATATCAGCCAATCTGCGGAAGGCAGGAATCATATGCGCACCTTGCCTGATGCTTTCATTCCCGAATTGTCGGGCCACTACAGCGGCAAGGTCCGCGAAAACTACGACCTGCCGGACGGCAGGCGCATCATCATCGCCACCGACCGCCTTAGTGCCTTCGACACCATCCTGACCTCGATCCCGTTCAAGGGGGAGATCCTCACCCAGACCGCGCGGTTCTGGTTCGAGGAAACCGCCGATATCTGCCCGAACCATGTTCTCGAATATCCCGACCCGAACGTCGTCGTCGGCACAAGGCTGGACATCCTGCCGGTCGAAATCGTCGTGCGAGGATATCTGGCGGGAACCACCAGCACCTCGATCCTGACAAGGTACCGGCGCGGTGACCGGGACATGTATGGAATGACCCTGCCGGACGGCCTGCGCGACAATGAAAAACTGGCCGAGCCGATCATCACGCCGACCAGCAAGGCCCTGCACGGTGGCCATGACGAGCCCCTGTCCAAGGCCGAGATCCTTGACCAGGGCCTTCTCACGCCGGCGCAGTGGGATACCGTATCGGGCTATGCCTTGCAGCTGTTCGCCCGTGGACAGCAGCGCGCCGCCGAACGCGGCCTCATCCTCGCCGATACGAAATACGAATTCGGCACCGACAAGAACGGGACCATAATCCTTGCCGACGAAATCCACACGCCGGACAGCAGCCGGTACTGGATCGCCAAGAGCTATGAGGAAGCCCTCGCCAGCGGCAGCCGGCCGGAGAGTTTCGACAAGGATTTCATCCGGTCGTGGGTCTCTGCGCGATGCGATCCCTACAGCCAACCGATTCCTGACATACCCGACGAGATCGTCGAGCAGGCATCGCGGGTCTATGCGCAGGCTTACGAGGCAATCACAGGCAGGGAATTCTCTCCCGACCTTTCTGGGAATAGCGTCCTGGACCGCATTCGCTCGAACCTCGAGCGTTACTTCTAGCGGCCAAGCGAGACTTCGGTGGGTGGCGCGTTGACCTCTCGGTGCCATGACGCTACGGGGGCATTGACCTCGAAGGATTTCCCCCATGGTGCACTACGCTGAAGGACGGCCGCTCGGCGATCTGACGCTGCGCACGCTGGCCATGCCTTCGGACGCCAATGCGGCCGGCGACATCTTCGGCGGCTGGGTGATGGCGCAGATGGATCTTGCCTGCGGCATCCGTGCGGCCGAGCGCGCCAAGGGCCGCGTGGTGACGGCGGCGGTGAAGGAGATGTCGTTCGCCAAGCCGATGAAGATCGGCGACACGCTGTGCATCTACACCCATGTCGAGCGTGTCGGCCGCACCTCGATGACGCTCAAGGTCGAGGCCTGGGCGCAGCGCTATCTCTCAGACCTGATGGAGAAGGTCACCCATGCCGATTTCGTCATGGTGGCGCTGGATGGCGAGGGCAAGCCAAAGGCGGTTCCGGCGGAAGCCTGACCGGGGGCTTCGGCGCACAGCCATGCCGGGGTGAACACGCGGCAGATGCGAAACGGGCCGCGCACGGTCTGTTGATGAACGAAGACAATCAGTCAACGATTGCTGAACGCCGCGCTGGCAGGTACCGCTGCGGCTTTGCCCTTGTCCGCTGACGGCGTTCGTCTGAAAGCCAGACCCGAAACCGGTCAACAGCCGCCGACGGAATGCAATGTCGCTAGCGCAGCCATCGGCGAAAACCATTGCAATACAAAGGCTTCAGGCATGCGTCTCGTCGAATTTCTCACGTGCTGCCCGCACGCGCGTGGTGTTGACACGGGCCCATTCACCGAGTGCGCTGACCGGGATCAGCAACTCATGGCCGAGTTCGGTCAGCTCATAATCGACGCGCGGCGGTATGGTCGGGAACACCGTGCGGGTGACGAAGCCGTCACGCTCCAATCCGCGCAAGGTGGTGGTCAGCATCTTCTGCGAGATGCCGCCGACAGCAGCGCGTAACTCATTGAATCGCAACGGTCCTTGGCCGAGCTTTCCGACCACGAGAACGGTCCATTTATCGCCGACGCGCTGCAGGATTTCCGAAACGGCGCGGCAATCTTCGGTGTTGAGCGGGTTCCTCAGTAACAAAAAGGTGCCTCCTTGCGCCGCGAGTTGACAGTATCTCATATAGCGCCGGTATCCAAACGATACCAGCTTTACTTGCAAGGAAGAGCCCCATGTCAAAACCCAAGATCGCCATCGTTGTCGGTTCCACGCGCGCCGCGCGCTTCGCCGACGTACCAACCCAGTGGATCGCCAAGATCGCCAAATCGCATGCCGATATCGATGTCGAGATCGTCGATCTGCGCGACTTCCCGCTGCCGTTCTTCGACGAGGTCGCATCCTCCGCCTGGGCGCCGTCGCAGAATGAAGTGGCGAAGCGCTGGCAGAAGAAGGTCGCCGAATTCGACGGCTTCATCTTCACCGCCGCCGAATACAATCATGGTCCGACGGCCGTGCTCAAGAACGCCATCGACTACGCTGCCAACGAATGGAACAAGAAGCCGGCCGGCTTCGTCGGCTATGGCAGCGTCGGAGGCTCCCGCGCCGTCGAGCAGCTGCGCCTTCATGCGGTCGAATTGCAGATGGCGCCGGTTAAGTCGGCCGTCCATATCGCCTGGGGCGACTTCCTCGCCGTCCGCCAGGGCGAGAAGAAGCTCGAAGAGCTCGAGCACCTGAACCAGGCCGCCACGGCGCTGGTCAACGACGTCGCGTGGTGGGCCAAGGTGCTCAAGGCAGCACGTCAGGCCGACGCCGTCGCCGAGGAAGTCAAGGCGGCCTGACCGCCGGTTCGAATTGTCCTCCCAAGGATCCGGGGCGGCGCTCGCGCCGCCCTTTTTCAATTGTGGGAGGCGTGCGTCTCCCGCGCCGGCCTTGGGCGGATGATGCAATCGGCGAGGCGATCCCTTTCGTTGAGTTCGTCGGCGTGGTGCCGGCCCCATTGGCAAAGCGCCAGCAGGATCGGCTCGAGGCTGAGGCCGAGACTTGTCGCCGAATATTCGACGCGCGAGGGGACTTCGGCAAAGATCTCGCGGCTGACGAGGCCGTGCTCCTCCATTTCGCGCAGCTGCTGGATCAGCACCTTCTGGGTGATGCCAGGCATCATCGCTTTCAGCACCGACAGTCGTCGCGGGCCGTCGAAGAGATGGTAGAGGATGACCGCCTTCCAGCGCCCAGCGATCACTTTCAGGGCGCGTTCCGCCGGCAGCATCGGCAATCGCTTGATGGGCTGTCTCTTGCTCGGATTGGCCATGGTCACCTCCTGGTCAGCAGGGGACAAATGAGTGTGTAGTCGAGGCTGCGCAGATAGTGGCAAACCGTCGCCGATGCCATAGCGATCGGAGTTTGCCATGAAAGCCATTCAACTCAGCCGCTTCGGCGGTCCCGACGTGCTGGAGGCGGTCGACCTGCCGTCGCCAGTGCCGCAGGCCGGCGAGGTGCTGATCCGCGTCCA
Organism: Mesorhizobium sp. P2_D1; assembly: GCF_056404455.1. Lineage (NCBI taxonomy): Bacteria > Pseudomonadati > Pseudomonadota > Alphaproteobacteria > Hyphomicrobiales > Phyllobacteriaceae > Mesorhizobium > Mesorhizobium sp. P2_D1. The sequence continues at coordinate 45,316 of NZ_JBFUDZ010000018.1, read as the reverse complement.
TGCCGCCGGGATCAATTTCTTCGAAGTGCTGATGCGCAGGGATGGCTACGCGGTGACGCCGCAACTGCCGATGATCCTTGGCGTCGAGGCCGCGGGCTTCGTCGAGGCCGTTGGACACGGGGCGGATGCGTCGCTGCTGGGAGCCCGTGTCGCCGCGCCTTTGTTCGTTTCAAAGCATCCTCACAGCGGCTATGCCGAGCAGGTGACGATCGACGCCGATCTCGTCGTGCGGCTGCCGGATGCCCTGTTGTTCGAGGATGCCACGGCGTTGATGGTACAGGGGCTGACGGCCCTTCACCTGCTGCGGCAAAGCCCGCCCGGCGGCAAGTCGGTGCTGGTGCCGGCCGCTTCGGGTGGCGTCGGTTCGCTGCTTGTCCAACTGGCCAGGCTAAAGGGCGCACGCAAGGTGATCGCGGCCGCCGGCGGCAAGGCCAAGCTCGATCTCGCTTTGTCGCTCGGCGCCGATGCCGCCGTCGACTATCTCAAGCCGGAGTGGCCCGCTCACCTCCGTGACATCACGGACGGGCAGGGCGCCGATATCATCTACGACACGGTCGGCGGCGCACTGACGGCTGCGTTGCTGCAGGCTCTGGCACCCGGCGGCGAACTGGTGTTCGCCGCACTTGGCCGCTACACGCTCGCGGCTTCCGACCTGGAAGCGATGATCGGCCGCAACCAGTCTTTGAGAGGTTTCGCGCTGCTGCCGCTGCTGTCCACGGACGTACTGAAAGCCAGCCTGTCCGAGCTGTTCCAACTGGCGGCAATCGGTCGGCTCCAGGTTGCGATCGGCGGCCGCTTCCCGCTCGACCAGGCTGGCGAAGCGCACCGCTTGCTGGACGAGCGCCGCTCGACGGGGAAGGTGGTGCTGATCCCCTAGTTTTGGTCGATCAATCGCCTGCAGAGACCGCTTTACCCATGGTCACGCTGCCTTTCGGCCAGAGCCCCACAAGGCGCGCCCGATCAAGTTGCGTCTGCCCTTGCGTGGGACAAGATCGACATCGCTGACGAGCTTTGCGCCGCCCTCGCGCCGCTCCAGCGTGATCTTGCGGCTATGGAAGGCTTCCAGCTCGGCGCGATGCGCTACACTTATGATAGTCACCTTCGGCAATTCTTGGATAAGCACCTCCATCATCTTGCCCTGGCTCTTCTCATCGAGCGCTGCGGTTGCTTCATCCAGCACGATGATGTCGGGGCTGTGCAGCAGGAGACGCGCGAAGGCGAGCCGCTGCTTTTCGCCACCCGACAAGGTCTGGTCCCATGGCGCGTCGTCCTCGATCCTGTCGGCGAGATAGGCGAGGCCCACCCTATCAAGCGCAGCCTTGATCTCCTTGATCGTCCAGTTGTCAGCGGCGGCGGGATAGGCGACTGCGCGGCGAAGCGTGCCTGAGGGGATGTAGGGTCGTTGCGGCAACATGAACAGCCGCCTGTCGGCGTGGAAATTGACGCTGCCGCCACCCCATGGCCACAGGCCCGCGACGGCCCGCACCAGCGTGCTCTTGCCTGAACCAGATTCGCCGGCGACCAGCACCCGCTCGCCCGGTTCGATCACCACCTTGGTTTCCTTGACTACGGACGTGCCGTCGTCGAGCGTCACGGAGAGATTGTCGATGCTGAGCATCGCACCGTCTTCGGTTTCGCCGCGCTGGATGCGTCCCAGGGCGTCGCTCTGCTCGGCGCGCTCGAGCCCATCGAGCGACATCATCAGCGAGGCGATGCGCCTTGCCGAGGCGTTCCAGTCGGCGAGACGGGGGTAGTTGTCGACCAGCCATCCGAATGCGCCCTGCACGATGGCAAAGGCGGAGGCAGCCTGCATGACCTGTCCAAGTGTCATGCTGCCTTCGAGAAACTTTGGAGCGCAAAGCAAAACCGGCACGACCGGCGCAAACAGGCTCGACCCTTGCGACACCAGTGCGGTGCGCATGTGCTGGCCTGTGAGGAGCGCCCATTGTCTGAGCACATGGGCGAACCTTTTGTCGATGCCGCTGCGCTCCTCCTCCTCGCCGCCGAGCAACGCGATACTCTCGCCGTTCTCGCGCACGCGCGTCAGCGTGTAGCGGAATTCGGCTTCCGCCTGGTTCTTTTCCTCGGAGAGGTGGACGAAATGGCGGCCAATCACCGCCATCGAAGTGGACGTGATCGCGGCATAGATGATCGCCGTGATGACGAGGAAGCCGGGAACCGTGATGGTCGAACCCGAGACTGTGAAGCTCAGGGCTCCGCCGATCGTCCACAGCACCACGATGAAGGTCGAGGCCGACAGAAACGCGTTGATGACACCGGCGGTGAAGTCGACCGGGGATTCGGTGGCAATCCGCAAATCCTCCGAAACGCGGGCTTCGGGGTTCTGATGGTCGCCGCCGACGAGGTTCAACTGATAGTAGCGGCCGTTCGCAAGCCAGCGCGCGATGACCGCGGTGGTGAGCCAGGAACGCCAGCGGCGCTGAATCGTCATGCGAAGAAAGACTTGCGTAACGACAAGGCTTCCGCTTCCGAGCACCAGCGGCACGAAAACGGCGCTCAGGAAATACACGGTGTGGGCATCGCGTTGCTCAAGGGCGTCGAAAATCGCCCGGTTCCAGCGATTGATCCCATACTGGAAGCCGACGTTCACGCATATCAGGATCAACAGCCCGATCGTGAACGGCCAGGCGAGCCTGTCGCCGCCGCGGCCCCAGTAACCGCGCGCACTGATCCAGAAGCGCTTCAACAGATATCTCTTGCGCGCCTGCTCGGCCTTTTCTGGCGTCAGTTCCGGATCGGGTTCGATGACATCGGGCGGCGGCGCGGCCTGGCCATTGACCTCGGGCGCGGCATGCCCGTCGACCTCGGGCGCGGCATGCCCGTCGGCCTCGGGCGCGGCTTCGACAGTCGATGCCTTTTCCTGGCGCGACTTTTCAGCTCCGCGTGGTTTGGCACCGTTGACAGATTTCGGCTTGGATTTGACCCCGGACATAGGCCGACAACGGCTTAAAAATCAAAAGGTTTCATGGATGTCAGCGCTTCTCGACAATTATCAGCGCGGCTTGGCAGGCGGGTGGCGAGGAGCTTGTCGATGAAACGCACGCGGGCCGGCATGGGGCCGGCCCGCCGCGGCCATTCAGGCTACCGCCGGGATGTGACGCGGGCCGGTGAGCATGCCGAGGCCAAGGCCTTTGGTCGAGCACATGACCCTATCATTTTGACGTGACGTCGTCGCGATCCGTATCCACAGCGTAGTGCACGGCGCTGCCGTCCATCCGATGGGCGGAATCGACGTCTTGGTGTTTTAGCCGATCTCCGTTGAAAACCGGGTTCCAGCCCTCGATCCTCACAAGTCACTTGCATAATGCAATCCACTAGGCTATGAGTCACTTTCATTTTGAAAGAGACCAGCGACAATGGTTGCCAAAACAAGCTTCGAAACCCGCCCATGCCCCATCGCGCGCAGTCTCGACGATGTGGGTGAGTGGTGGAGCATTCTGCTGCTGCGGGATGCGTTCCAGGGCCTGACGCGCTTCGACCAGTTTCAGAAGAGCCTGGAGATTGCGCCCAACATTCTGACGCGGCGGCTGAACAGCCTGGTCGAGCGCGGCCTGTTCGAGAAGCGCGTCTACTGCGAACGGCCGCTTCGCCATGAATATGTGCTGACCTCCAAGGCGCGCGATTTCCGCCCGGTCCTGCTTTCCTTGCTCGCTTGGGGCAACAAGCATCTGGCGCCCGAGGGCCCCAGCCTCGTCGTTGTGGACAAGGCTGACGGGCGCTGGGCCGAGCCGGTGCTGGTCGATCGCCAGACCGGCAAGGAACTCGACAGCGAGGACTTCGCCATGGCAACGGCACCCAAGGCCACCGATCGCATGCGGCGGCGATATCGCTTCAGCAGCGAAGGCTCAGGCCTTCCGCTGGTCGACAACGCGTTGCTTCAGCACAGCCAGGACGAGGAGCGCGGCAGATGAACAAGGTCCTCTCGCCGGCCGAATTGCAGCCATCGGTCGCCCAAAATCTCACGCCTGCCATTTCCGTTGCCGCCACTCCCATGCCCGCCGGGAAGCGTCGCAGGCCGCTGCTGATGTTGGCAGGCCTTGTCGTGATCGGCGTCGCCGGCTGGTACGGCGTCCAGTGGTGGCAGGCCGGCCGCTTTCTCGTCTCGACCGATGACGCCTATGTCGGCGGCAACGTCACGCCGCTGGCGCCACGGGTCGCCGGTCATATCGACCAGATCCTTGTCGAGGACAACCAGCATGTCGAGGCGGGTCAGCTCGTGATCCGCATCGACGACCGGTCCTTCAAGGCGGCGCTGGAACATGCCGAGGCATCGGTCCAGCAGCAACAGTCGGCTCTCGACAACCTTCATGCCCAAATCTCGCTGCAGAATTCGGTGATCGAGCAGGCCGAGGCCGATCTCGAGGCCAAGAGCGCGGCCGCCGTTTTCACCGCTCAGGACGCGAAGCGCTATGAGGTGCTGGCCAGCACCAGGGCCGGTTCGCAGCAGGACGCCGAGAGAAGCTTTGCGGCCGATGGCCAGGCCAAGGCGTCGGTCGCCGCCWCCCGTGCGGGACTTGCGGCGGCGAAGCAACAGCTCGACGTCCTCAACACACAGATCTCGGAAGCAACCGCCGCGGTCGCGGCAGCCAAGGCCGATGTCGACACCGCGCAGCTCGATCTCGGCTTCACCGAAATCCGCTCGCCCATCGATGGCATCATCGGCAACAGGCTGGCGCAGGTCGGCACCTATGTTTCACCCGGCAGCTATCTCCTGACGATCGTTCCGGCATCGGGGCTTTGGGTCGACGCCAATTTCAAGGAAGACCAGCTACGGCAGATGGCCGAGGGGCAGCCGGCGACGGTCTATACCGACATTGCACCCGACGAGCCGCTCAAAGGACATGTCACCAGCCTGGGGCCGGCAACCGGGGCCATCTTCAGCGTGATCCCGCCGCAGAACGCGACCGGCAATTTCACCAAGATCGTCCAGCGTGTTCCCGTCAGGATCACGATCGACCAGGACCAGGCGCAGAAAGTTGCGCTCAGGCCAGGTTTGTCGACCGCCGTGACCGTCGATACCGCGTCGCACTGAGAACGCCATGTCAGAGCGCGCCGTCCCGCAATCCTTCCTGGCGAGCATCCTGCCGTTCATGGTGATGTGCGTGGGGATGTTCATAGCGCTTCTCGACATCCAGATCGTCGCGTCCTCGCTCCAGGATATCGGCGGCGGCCTGTCGGCTGCCCAGGATCAGATCGGCTGGGTGCAGACATCCTACCTGGTGGCGGAAATCATCGTGATCCCGCTATCGGGCTGGCTCACGCGCGTGTTCTCGACCCGATGGCTTTTCACCATCTCGGCCGCCGGCTTCACCCTGGCAAGCATGCTTTGCGGATTGGCCTGGAACATCGAAAGCATGATCGCTTTCCGCGCACTGCAGGGGTTGCTCGGCGCGTCGATGATCCCGACTGTCTTCACCTCGTCGTTCCACTATTTCCAGGGTCCGAGGCGTGTCTATGCGGCCGCGGTGGTTGGCAGCATCGCTTCGATCGCGCCGACGCTCGGCCCCGTCATCGGCGGCTGGATCACCGATACATTGAGCTGGCATTGGCTTTTCTATGTCAACGTCATTCCCGGCACCATCATCACGATCCTCGTTGCCGTCCTGGTCAAGATCGACGAACCCGATCCGTCCCTTTTGAAGGGCGCCGACTACATCGGCATCGTCCTGATGGCGGTCAGTCTGGGCACACTTGAATATGTTCTTGAGGAGGGTTCGCGCTGGAACTGGTTCGATGATGCGACAATCCGCAATGGCGCCATCCTCGCCGGGATCACCGGGGTTCTGTTCGTCGTCCGTAGCCTCACCTATTCGCAGCCGGTGGTCGATTTCCGCGCCTTCGGCAACCGCAATTTCGCGATCGGCTGTTTTCTCTCGTTCATCACCGGCGTCGGCATCTTCGCCACGATCTTCCTGACGCCGCTGTTTCTCGGTTACGTGCGCGGCTACGACGCCCTGCAGACCGGGCTGGCGGTCTTTTCCACCGGTGTCGCTTCGATGGTCGGCGTCCCCGTCTACATCTTTCTCGCCAAGCGCTTCGACACGCGCTGGCTGATGATGTTCGGGCTTGCCTCCTTCGGCGCGTCGATGTGGAGCTTCAGCGCGATCACCAGCGAATGGGGCGCCGCGCAGCTGCTTCTGCCGCAAATCTTTCGTGGCTTCCCGCAGGTCTTCGCGGTCGCGCCGAGCGTCAATCTCGGCCTCGGCAGCCTGCCGCCCGAACGGCTGAAATATGCCAGTGGCCTGTTCAACACGATGCGCAATCTCGGCGGCGCGGTCGGCATCGCCGTTTGCGGCGCCATCCTGAACGACCGCACCAACTTCCATTTCCTGATGATCGCATCGCACCTGACGCCACAGAATGAGGCCGCCATGCGCCTCGTCGACGGCGTCGCGCTGCGCTATGGCCAGATCCCGGGCGCAGTGGCCGACGGTCACACTGCTTCGCTGAAACAGCTGTGGCAGCTGGCTTATCGCGAGGCATCCACGATGGCTTACGCGGATGCGTTCCTGGTGATCATGAGCGCGTTCGTCATCGCGACGGCTCTCGTACCGTTCCTGCGCAACGTCACACCTAAGGCGCCGCCTCCGGACGCACATTGAGGCGGATCGAAGCGAGAACGAATCTGACAGGAGCCAGCAGCGCCTGACGGTCAGCGCACGGCTTCTCGGTGCGAGCCGGGCAGGCGGGTTGCGATCAGCTTGTCGATGCGGCGGCCGTCGAGATCGACCACCTCGAAGCGCCAGCCCTGCGCGTCGACGCATTCGCCGGTCGCCGGCAGATGGTGCATGTGCGCCAGCACGTAGCCGGCGACGGTCTCGTAGTCGCGGTTTTCCGGCAGGTCGAAGCCCAGAATCTCGGCCATTTCGTCGGCCTGCATGTAGCCGGCGAGCAGCCATGAGCCGTCCTCGCGCTTGACGGCATTCTCCTCGTCGCCGGCATCGATGTCCGCCCTGAAGACGCCGGTGATGGCTTCGAGAATGTCGGCCGGGGTGACGATGCCTTCGAAGTGGCCGTACTCGTCATGCACCAGCGCCATCGGCACGTCGGATTCCTTGAGCTTCTGCAACACGTCCAGCGCGTCGGCCTGGTCATAGACGATCGGGGCGGCGCGCGCATGCCTGCGCGGGTCGAGCACATGGCCGGCAAGCAGCGCGGCGAGCACGTCGCGCGTCTGGACGACGCCGACCATGACGTCGACGCCACCGTCGCCCGCAGGCAGGCGCGAATGCTGGGTCTCCATCAAAAGCTTGCGGATGGTACTCTCGTCGGACTGCAGATTGATCCAGTCGACCTCGGTGCGCGGCGTCATCACAGCGCGTACGGCGCGATCGCCAAGCCGCATGACACCGGCGATCATGCGCCGCTCGTCGGATTCGATAGTGCCGTGGTGCTCGGCCTCGGCGACCAGCATCTTGATCTCCTCGTCGGTAACCTTCTCCTCGCTTTCGCCGCGCTGGCCGAGCAGCCACAATATGGCACGGCCGGAAATGTCGAGCAGGAAGACCAGAGGAGCCGAGACGGTGGCCAAGATGGTCATTGCCGGGGCCGCCCGCGCGGCCACGCGCTCGGGATCGCGCAAGGCGATCTGCTTGGGCACCAGCTCGCCGACGATCAGCGAGAAATAGGTGATGACGGCGACGACGATGCCGACGCCGACCGGATCGGCGACGTTTTCGCGCATGCCGGTCGAGGCCAGGAAGGTGGCCAGCCGGTCGCCTAGCGTGGCGCCGGAAAACGCGCCGGAGAGAACGCCGACCAAAGTGATGCCGATCTGCACCGAGGACAGGAACTTGCCGGGATTGGAGCCAAGCTCAAGGGCCCGGCCGGCGCCGTTGACGCCGCGGTCGATCATCGCCTTGAGCCTGGCCGGGCGCGACGAGACGATGGCGAGCTCGGACATAGACAAAAGGCCGTTCACACAGATGAGGACGACCACGATAGCGATTTCGACGTATAGCATGAGCGGTCAATAGCATTGCGGCGCGGCTTTCGAAAATAGTCCGCCAAGATTTTTAGAGGATGACAGTGACGGCTCTCAACCGATGTCGTCTGCGGCATCGGGCTCACAGCCAATTTTCAGGTCGATCCCGGACCATCTGGTCTCAGAACACATGATCTCACGGCAGTTGCTTCAACACGCCGACAACGGCCTCGCCGTCGGTGAAATAGGGATCGCCGCCGCCATTGCGCCCGCTGCTGGTGGCGCCGATGCCGGCCATGTCCCTGGTCGAGATCAGCGTGCCGGCGGTGGCCAGATCGCGCATCAGGAAATTGCGTTCGGCATCGATGTCGGGGCCAATGTGATGGGTGATGGCGCCGGTATCGTGGCTCAGCCCCACGCCGCGATCGAAGCTGGCCGAACCGAGCCACAGCGGCCGGCCGTCGTCGCCGCTCGCGCCTGTCTGCCAGAGGCGGACATGATGACGCCGGTCGGCGCTGGCTCCCACCGGCTTTTCGAACGCAAGATCCTGGGCTCGGCCGTCGAACAGCAGCCGGCTGACCGGCGCATCGGGATAGGGATGGTCGAAGAGCACGCTTTCACCGATCTCGATCGCGGTCGTCAAGGTCACCGCGTCGGCAGTGTCCCAGCCGGCGACGGCGAAGGCATGGACCACTTCCTTCTTGGTGCCGACAAGGCCGACATTGATCGGATCACCCGGAATGCCCTGCGGCGTGTGCGTCACCATCTCGAAGCGCTGGGTGCGAAAGCCGCGATCCCGGAATGTCCAGAATTCCGGCGCGGCGAAATAGGCGAGCGCCAGATAGGCGGCCAGGAACGCCGCCACCCAGATTGCAATGCGTCGCCGAAAACTTCGCTGGCTCATCACCGTCGCCCGAACGTTCCGGCATCACTCTATGCGATGTCGTGTTTCGCCGGCAAAGGGCGTCGACATGCTGTTGTCCGACTCTCTAGCGGCAGGCGCGATAACCGTTCCTGCGGTTCTTGATGTCGAAGTGGAAGTGGTTGCGGTGGTCGTAATTGTAGCCGGGGCCAAGCACGGTGGTGAAATACTGGCAGCCGTCGGCGCGCACATTGTTGAGGAAACCGCGGGTGCGGAAGGCGAACAGGCCGGGCTTGCGCACGTCGATGTCGTCGCCATTGTTGAGCTCGATGCTCATCACGTCGAGCGCGTTGCCCTTACCGTGCTCCGACAGCACGCCTTCGCCGGCAATGTTGCGACAGGAATAGCTGGAACCCTGGTGGATGGTTTTGACGCCGGAGAAATAGCGCCAGCGGGCGGAGGGAACGAGTTCGTTCTTCGTCCAGCCGGCGAAGGTCGCGGCCATGTCGCAGGTCAGCGTGGCGGCAGGCTTCATCTGGATGCTGCCTATGGCAGTGACCTTGACCGGATAATCGATGCCGCACTGACCTTCATGGATCGGCGCCAGGTCGGTGTAGGCGACATCGAGGCGCTTCAACTGCTGGCGGCAGTCGGTTTCGCTGGCCGGCATCTGCTCGACCGGCGACATCGGCTCATCCATGCGCGGATAGGCGGCGCTCGTCATATAGGGATTGGACGGAACAAGCTTCTGCATGCCCGTGTATTGCGGCACTGCAGCGGTCTGCGAGCCGACATCGACGGCCGGTTCAAGTGACAGCACGCTGCCGGTGTTGCAAGCCGAAACCGCCCCGAGGGCAAGGCCGGCGGCGACCATCGCAGCACGTTTCGATTGGCGCGCGGCGGTGGAAAACACGACGCGAAATTTGCCGGCCATTGGCGGAATCCCATTCACGGATATCCGGCATTTTAACGATCAAGGGTAAAGGAAAACTCAGCGCCCGTGTTCATGCCTGCGGCCGAATTGCGGCACGCAGTGTCGGCCCACCAGGCTCACTGGCAGAAGGTGCCACCATGCCGGCGCGGTTCGAGATCAAGATGGAAATGCAAGGCATGGTCGGGGTCGGCGCCTGGTCCGAGCACGGTCTTGAACGGTCCGCAGGCGGCCTTGCGCACGGCGTTGAGGAATTTCGCGTCCTTTTCCGGCGGCGCCGGGCCGACTTCGATCTTCTTGCCGTCCGACAGTGTGAAGCTGGCGATGTCGAGCGCGTTGCCGAAGGCGTGTTCCGACAGTTTTCTCGTGCCGTGGCGCGGCCGGCAGACAAAGGCCGATGCCTGGCCGATCGATTGCAGATCCGCGCCGAATTCGGCTTTCGCCGCCGGCTGGATGACGTCAGCGGCGAAACGCGCCGCAGCTTCGGCCATCGGGCAATTGAGCTCGGTGCCGGGGCCGATGGCGATCGACTTGCCGAGTGTCTTCAGCACGATCGGGTAGGGGATCGAGCAGCCGATGTCGGGATTGCTTTCTGCCTTGTGTTCCTCGAATTCGACACCGAGCGTCTTCAGCCGCTCGCGGCAAGAGACTTCCTCGTCGGGCACCTTCTCGTCGGGGAGATCGGCCGAGCGCGGGTCGGGCAGCATTTTCTCGTCGCCTGCATCCGCCGGCTTTTGCGGTGGCTGCGGGGCGACGGCCGGCGGCTCAACCTCGGGCTCCACGGTCCCAGGCTTTGGTGGTGGCGTCGGCGCCACGGAAGGCGGCTCCGGTTCGTTTTCCGTATCGGCCGATGGTTCGGGGCGGGGCGGCTTTTTTTGATGCGACTTATCTTGATTGAGCCGGTCAGCTGCTCCGCCGGTCTTTGGAGCTTGCGCCTTCAGCTCGTCCTTCTTTGAAACGTCGGCCTTCTGCGCGTCTGGGGGACGTGGCTCCGGCACCGGAACCTCGGCTGGTGATGCCAGCGGATCCTGCGTTTTCTGCTGTATCTGTGTCGGGCCCGGCGTGACGTGCTGAGAGCCCCGCCGTTTCAGCCGATGCTTGCCCCGCGGTTCCAGCGGTTGGTCGGCCCGCAGCGACATCGGCTGCTCCACCTGGGGCTTGTGGTGCCGATGGCGATGTCTGGCCTCGGCGGGCGCAACCAGCACAGCCGCGATGGCTACGACCAGTGCAATCCTGCAGGTTTGGGAAAAGACAATCGACCCCATGGCCGTCAACGGCGCGGACGCAAGGAGGTTGCCTTGGCCCCATCACGAACGGTAACCACGATGTTACGCGCCGATCGCTTCCAGCCCTTCCTCCAGCCAGTCGGCAAGCAGCGGCATGCCGAGCAGGTACTTTGCCGTGCGTTTGTTGGCGCGTTCGCGCGCCGCGGCAAGCGCATCCGCCCATTCGGTGCCATCGTAGTCGCCGCGACCGATCCAGGCCAAGGCGATGAGTTCGGCTGCCTCATCGACATTGAGGTCGTTGATCAACTCACGCAGTTCTTCCTCGGTGAGGTTTTCGGAACTTTCCTCGGCGAGGCCGTCATGATGGTGGTTGGCATGGGCCTCGCCGTCGAGTTCGACCTCATGCTCGGCGCCACCGGCATAGTCTTCATTGACGGCCGCACTCAATGCCTTGGCCTTGAGGATGAACAGGCGCACGGTGTCGGGGCCGATCGAAAGCTCCCAATCCTTTTCAAGGCGCCGCTGCACATTCCGTCTCCGTCAGGTCGTTTGCTTGAATGATAGCGGATTTGCAGCATCCGTCACCTGATGTTCTCCGATATGCTTTTTTTCCGGGATGAAACCGAGGGCGTCCGGCGTTAGTGTTGCATTCTCACCCCTCAAGGAGGCTTCGATGCATAAAAGAATGCTGATCCAGGCGGCGACTGCCCTTGTCGCACTGCAGTTCCTTGCCGTTCCGGTGTACGCCGCCGGCAGTAGCGGCGGCAGCGACCAGACCGTGACCCAGTGCAAGAAGGGCCAGGTCTGGGACAAGAAGAAGAAAAAGTGCGTCGCACCCCAGGAAGGCATGCTGGATGACGACAGCATCTATGATGCCGGGCATTCGCTCGCGCTGGCCGGGCGCTATGACGAGGCGATCGCCGTGCTCAGCCTCGCTGCCAACAAGCAGGATCCGCGCATCCTCAACTATCTCGGCTATTCGCACCGCCATTCCGGCCGCGTCACCGTCGGCCTCGGCTATTATGAGGAAGCGCTGCGCATCGACCCCAACTACACGCTGGTGCGCGAATATCTCGGCGAAGCGCATCTGCAGATCGGCGATCTGGCCGGTGCGCAGCAGCAGTTGATGGAAATCGAAAAGCGGACCGGCAAGGGTTCGCGCGAATACGGTATGCTGTCGGAGCAGATCGACCATTTCATGCGGAGCTGATTTCGGCGCCCAATATTTCTCAATCCGGCCGCGAGCGATCGCGGCCGGATTTTTTGTTGCCGGCCATCGCCGGTTCGCATCGGCCGCGACAGTATTTGCGAAAGCAGCGACCGGCATTTGTGAAAGCCGGAGAACATTTTCGCAAAACCGATTTTTGGGCGTGAAAAACCTGCGAAGATTGCTATATTCAGGGAAATTGCGGTGAAACGGTTCCGTTAGCCCGAGGCTCTCGGACCGTTTTCTTTTTGTACCCATTGACAAGGCTTTCCCCGAAACGCGGGGGTGGCAGCAGGAAAGGTCAGGCATCATGAACAAGGTCCCGATGACAGGCGAGGGGTTCGCGTCATTGAAGGAAGAGCTGCGCTGGCGCCAGCAGGAAGAGCGGCCGCGCATCATCGAGGCGATCTCCGAGGCGCGCTCGMATGGCGACCTTTCCGAAAATGCCGAATACCATGCCGCAAAAGAGGCGCAGAGCCTCAATGAGGGCCGGGTCAACGAGCTTGAAGATTATATCGCGCGCGCCGAAGTGATCGATGTCAGCAAGCTCAGCGGCGACAAGGTCAAGTTCGGCGCCACCGTGGTGCTGGTCGACGAGGACACCGAGGAAAAGAAGACCTACCGGATCGTCGGCGACCAGGAAGCCGACGTGAAGTCCGGCCGCATCTCGATCTCCTCGCCGATCGCGCGCGCGCTCATCGGCAAGGAAGTCGGCGACGCCATCGAGGTCAACGCGCCAGGCGGCGCAAGGGGTTACGAGATCGTCCAGGTGCAGTTTATCTAGGCGATTTGAGAAGCGCCGACTTGCTTTTCAAGCCAAGGCTGGCGCCGCCCCTCATCGCCCTGCCGGGCACTTCTCCCCGTATAGCGACGGGGAGAAGGACGCCTTCACCGATGATTTCGCTAATTTTCAGCGTTTGCAAACATCCGCCAACTTTGCGCTCTGCTCCCTTCTCCCCGTCACTATACGGGGAGAAGGTGCCGGCAGGCGGATGAGGGCAGCACTAACCTTTCCAATTGAATTGATTGAATAAATCAATCCGCCTGGCTACGCTCCAGCAGCCTCTCTGCCTCCGCTACCGCTTGCCCCGGCGTTACATGGTCCCCGGGTGCGGCCAAAAGCGTTGACGCGTATGGCCCGCGCGGCCCGGTCAAACCCGGCTCGGTGGCAAGAAAAACCGCAACCGTCGGCAGGCCGAAGGCGCTGGCGAGATGGGTCAGCCCGGTGTCGGCGCCAATGACCAGCGTCGAGCGGCCGATGATCGCGGCGATGTCGGAGAGCGGCGATTTGGGCACCACGACCGTTGACGGAACAGCCCCGGCGATCGCTTCGGCGACAGCCTTTTCGCGCTCGTTCGACCATGTGGTGACCGGCGTCGTTTCCCTTTCAACCAGCAGGCGGGCGGTTTCGATCCAGTCTTTGACCGGCCATTTCTTGTCTTCGCGGCTGGTGCCGTGCAGCAGCAATGCGATTCTGCCACTGATGCCGGCCAGACTGCCGGGCGGCGGGACGATGCCGGAGTCCAGCCTCGAAAGATCGGGCTTGTAGCCGAGCGCCAGCCCGAACAGCCGCCGCGTGCGTTCGATGGCGTGCAGGTCGCGTGGCACGGCGTAGGTGACGTCGTAGACCAGCGTCGCAGAAGGTTCGCGCGCGCTCGACCGGTCGAAGCCGGCGATCGGCGCACCGGCCTGCCTGGCCACCAGTGCTGATTTCAGCAGGCCCTGTGCATCGATGACGAGGTCGTAGCGGCAATCGCGCAAGGTGCGGCGCAAGGCGGCCGCTTCGCGCCATGTGCCGCCGTCGAGCAATGTCTTGCGCCAGCGCCGGATCGCCACCGTGTGGATCCTGTCGATCGCCGGATGCAGCGCCACGATGCCGGCGAATGCCTCTTCCACGCACCAGTCGAAGGTTATGTCGGGCCTGACGAGGCGGGCATCCTCGACGGCTGGAAAGGTGTGGATGACGTCGCCCATCGACGACGTCTTGACGATGAGGACCTTCATGCGGCTGCCGGGATTTCCAGCAGGCGTTTCGCCGCCGCCACGACCTGCTCCACTTCAAGCGTCTTCAGGCAGTTGAGGTGGCCGAGCGGACAGACCTTCTGGTGGCAAGGCGAACAGGACAGGCCGAGCCAGACCAGTTCGCACCGTTCCGCCAGCGGCGGCGTATTCTGTGGCGAGGTCGAGCCGTAGACGGCAACGATCGGCGTGCCGACTCCAGCCGCGACATGCATCAGCCCGCTGTCGTTGGACACCGCCAGCCTTGCCGCCGAGATCAGGTCGATGGCGTCCTCCAGCCGCGTCTGCCCGGCGAGGTCGACAACGCCGGGGGCGAGGGCGGCGATCTCTGCCGCCACGTCGCGGTCGTTCTTCGAACCGAACAGCGCGACCTTCAAACCCTTCGCCATAAGATCACGGGCAAGCCCGGCATAGCTCTCGCTCGGCCAGCGCTTGGCCGGGCCGAACTCGGCGCCAGGCATCAGCGCTGCGAATTTCTGGGGCGCGAGCCCGAAGCGGTCGAGCAGGGCGGCCTGGTTCTTCGCGTCAACGGTCAGGCGTGGCGGCCGGAAACTGCCGCCCTGGGCGAGGCCGAAATAAGCCTGCGCCGTGCGTCGTTTGACGCTGTCTGGCAGCGGCATGATGTCGGTCAGCAGGCCGTAGCGCATTTCGCGCAAATAGCCGAAACGGCGCGGAATGCGGGCAAAGAACGGGATCAGCGCCGATTTCCAGCTGCCCGGCAGGACATAGGCCATGTCGTAGCGGCCGCGCAGCAGTCGGCCAAAACGCCGGCGAATGGTGAATTCCAGCGCGCCGGGCTTGAGCGGAAAGTCGATCTGCTGGCGGATTTCGGGCATGCGCTTGACCAGCGGCGCGGCCCAGGCCGGCGCCAGCACATCGATCGCGGCGTTGGGATGAAGCTCTTTCAGCGCCGAAAACAGGCACTGCGCCATCACCATGTCGCCCACCCAGCGTGGGCCGATCACGAGGATCGTTGGGCTTTCAGCCATTCGACATAGTCTCTGACACCGGTTTCCACTGTCCGGAATTGGCCATTGTAACCGACCGCGCGCAAACGGGACATATCAGCTTGCGTAAAGCTCTGGTAGCTGCCCTTGAGATGGTCGGGAAACTCGATGAATTCGATCTCGCCCTTACCCAGCGTGTCGATGACGGTTTCGGCAATGGCACGGAAGGGCTGGGCGCGACCGGTGCCGCAGTTGAAAATGCCGCTCGATCCGCGCTTCCACAGCCACAGATTGACGTCGGCAACGTCGCCGACATGGATGAAATCGCGGCTTTGCTCGCCCGGTCCGAAGCCATCATAAGCGCCGAACAGTTTCGGGTTCTCGCCCCGCTCGACCTGGTTGAACAGGTGGAAGGCGACCGAGGCCATGGCGCCCTTGTGCGCCTCGCGCGGACCGTAGACGTTGAAGTAGCGCAAGCCCACAACCTGCGCATGATCGGTGTCGAAGACGGTGCGCCTGACATAGTCGTCGAACAGCTTCTTGGAATAGGCATACACGTTGAGCGGCCGCTCGAGCGCCGGGTCTTCGCGAAACTCTGCGCCGCCGCCATAGACGGAAGCCGAAGAGGCGTAGAGAAAGGGCACGCGCAGCGCTTGGCAGGCATGCAGCAACCGTTTCGAGAAGGCGTAGTTCACCTCCATCATGAACTTGCCGTTCCATTCGGTGGTGGTCGAGCAGGCGCCCTGGTGGAACACGGCCTCGATGCGGCCGAACGAGCCAGCCTCCATACGGCCCAGGAAATCGTCCTTGTCGAGATAGTCGGCGATGCGCAGATCGGCGAGATTGGCGATCTTGTGGCCATCGGTGAGGTCGTCGACGACGAGGATGTCGTCATGGCCTTCGGCATTCAGCGCCGCGACGATGTTGGAGCCGATCATGCCGGCGCCGCCCGTGACGATGATCATGTTGTTGGCCCTGATACGCGTTTCACTTGCCGATTCCGGCCCTTATAAGGGAGGCAGGGTGGGCTGTCGATAAAGCAGGTGCGAAGCGGATGTCACAGTGGCGCCGCAAAGCTTCCGCTTCAGTCTGTTTGTGCCACCCGGGACGATCGTGAGGGACAGAAGAATGCCGTCGACCGAACTGCTCATCGCGTTTTTCGCCACCACGGCGATCTTCGCCTACATTCCCGGCCCGGCCATGCTCTACGCCGCCGCGCAGACGATGGCGCGCGGCCGCTGGTCCGGCCTGACGGCAGCACTTGGCATTCATCTGGGCGGCTATGTGCATGTCTTTGCCGCTGCCGCAGGCCTGTCGGTGCTGTTTCACGCCGTGCCGCCGCTCTACCTGGCGGTCAAGCTGGTCGGCGCGCTCTACCTGATCTGGCTCGGCGTTTCGCTGTTCCGCAAGCGCGTCGAGGGCGACATGGCGCTGCCCGCGATCGAGCGGAAATCGGCGCGGCGCGCCTTTTTCGAGAGCATCACCGTCGAGGTGCTCAATCCCAAGACGGCGATCTTCTTCATGGCCTTCCTGCCGCAGTTCATCGACACCTCGGCGGCGCTACCGGTCTGGCTGCAGTTCGTCGTGTTGGGCACCATCGTCAATCTGATGTTCTCTTCGGCCGATATCGTCTGCGTGTTCCTGGCCGGTGCCGTGATCGGCCGCTTGCGGCGTTCGAGCCGTGCACAGCGCCTGATGCAGCGGGCCGGTGGGGCGGTGCTGGTCGGGCTGGGTGTCCATGTCGCCCTGCAGAAGACCTGACCGCCCGGCCATCGTGGTCATGGCCAGCCGTTGCGCTGCGTGGATTTGCGGTATATCGGCTTCGCCATGAACGAACCGGCCCTTCAATCGATGATTACCCGCAAGGTTGAAATCGGCCATTTCCACGCGTTGCCAGTGACATGATCAAGCACAATCCGCCTTCTCCCGAACCCCTGCACCGCGCCATCGCACGGTTTGGCCAGGCCACCGTGCTGGTGGTCGGCGACTTCATCCTCGACCGGTTCGTCAACGGCGTCATCGAGCGGATCTCGCCGGAAGCGCCGATCCCGGTGCTGCACCGGCGCGGCGAAACCTCGACGATGGGCGGCGCCGGCAATGTCGTCGCCAACATCGTCTCGCTTGGCGCATCCGCCGTTCCCGTGTCGGTGATCGGCACTGATGCTGCCGGCAACAATCTCGTGCGCATGCTGCGCGAACTCGGCGCCGACACTGCCGGCCTGGCGCAGGTGCGTGGCCGCATGACCTCGTCGAAGAGCCGCTTTAGTGCGCTCAACCAGCAGGTGCTGCGCTTCGACGAAGAGGAGATCAAGCCGCTCGATGTTGCGGAGCGCGACGGTTTGATCCGGCATTTCCGCGCGGCGCTGACGCGCGCCGACATCGTCGTCCTGTCCGACTATGGCAAGGGCATATTGCTCGACGGCGTCGCCGGCGACTTGATCGCCATCTGCCGTGAGGCGGGAAAGCCGGTGCTTGTCGATCCGAAGGGCCGCGACTATGCGCGCTATGCCGGAGCGACCGCCATCACCCCCAACCGCAAGGAGCTTGGTGAAGCTGTCGGCCATGCGGTGTTCGCCGATGACGAGATCGTGGCGGCGGCACGCCAGCTGATTTCAGCGCATGGCTTCGATTTCGTCGTGGCGACGCGCAGCGAAAAGGGCATGAGCGTGGTCGACCCGACCGAGGCGCGCCATATCGCCACCCAGGCGCGCGAAGTGTTCGACGTTTCGGGCGCCGGCGACACGGTGATCGCGAGTTTTGCATTGGCGCTGGCGGCGGGTGCCGACCCTGTCGCGGCGGCATCGATCGCCAATGCCGCCGGCGGCGTCGTGGTGGGCAAGCGCGGCACCGCGCGGCTGACGGTCGAGGAGCTCACCGGTGCGCTGTTCCGTTCGCACGGGCCGACCGCCCACAAGGATGCCATCCTCGACGCTACGTCGGCCGCGCGCATGGTCGCGGCGTGGAAGGAGGAGGGCTTGAGCGTCGGCTTCACCAATGGCTGTTTCGACATCCTGCATGCCGGCCACGTCAGTCTCTTGCATGCGGCGCGCAGCCAGTGCGACCGGCTGGTGCTTGGCCTCAACAGCGATGCTTCGGTGCGGCGGCTGAAGGGCGCCGGGCGGCCGGTCAATGACCAGCATGACCGCGCCTGCGTGCTCGCCGCCCTTGCCTCGGTCGATGCGGTTGTGGTGTTCGAGGAGGACACGCCCCTGGCGCTGATCGAAGTGCTGCTGCCCGATATACTGGTCAAGGGCGCCGACTACACGATCGACACCGTGGTCGGTGCCGACGTGGTGCAGAAGGCGGGCGGCCGCGTCGTGCTGATCGATCTCGTCGCCGGCAAAAGCACCACCAACACCATCGGCAAATTGCGCGCCGGCGGCACCACAAGCTGAGGAATTCATGTCTGACCTGAACGACTACTTGGTCCGCTCGGCGGCCGCGATTTCCGCCATGGTCGAGCGCGACCTGACGAGCGAGATGGAGCGGGCGGTGAGCGCCATCGTGACGGCTCTTTCGCAGGGAAAAGCCTTGCTGATCTGCGGCAATGGCGGCTCGGCCAGCGATGCCATCCACATCGCCGGCGAACTGGTCGGCCGCTTCCTCAAGGAGCGCAAGGCCTACAATGTCATCGCACTCCCGGCCAATGCCGCGGTGCTGACCGCCTGGGGCAATGACTATGGCTTCGACACGGTGTTTTCGCGCCAGGTCGAGGCGCATGGCTCGGCGGGCGGCGTGCTGCTGGCAATCTCGACCAGCGGCAATTCGCCGAGCATTCTCGCCGCTGCCGAGCAGGCGCGGATGATGGACATGACGGTGATCGGCCTGACCGGCGACACCGGCGGCAAGCYCAAGCCGCTGTCGGACATCCTGCTCAACGTGCCCTCGACCTCGACCCCGATCATCCAGCAGGGGCATCTGTGCCTCTATCATCATCTGTGCGAAGTGGTCGAAGCGCGTCTCAGCAATGGCTGACAGGTCGTGGTCGTGATGCCCGAACCCTATCCGCTCCAGGAGCCCGGACTGTGGGTCGAGCGGATCGATAGCAGGATTTTTCCGACCGGTACGCCTGCGCTGTTTCTCGACCGCGACGGCACCATCAATCTCGACACGGGCTATCCCGATGACCCGGCCGAAATGGTGCTGCGCGAGGATATCGCCGCTGCGATCGGTGCCGCCAATCGGGCCGGCATTCCCGTCATCATCGTCACCAACCAGTCGGGCATCTCGCGCGGCTACTACGGCTGGACCGATTTCGCCGCCGTCAATGGCCGCGTGCTCGACCTGCTGCGCGCCGACAACGCGTTCGTGGATATGGTCCTTGCCTGCGCCTATCACGAGGCGGGCGAGGGGCCGCTTGCGATCGCCGATCATCCGATGCGCAAGCCCAATCCCGGCATGTTGCTGGAGGCGGCCAAATGTCTCGGGCTCGATCTGCAGCGATCGCTGATCGTCGGCGACAAGCCGGCGGACATGGAGGCGGGACAGCGCGCCGGACTTTTGCAGGGCTGGCTGGTCGACGGCGAAGCGGCCGTTCAATCGGGCTTTACAGTCCAGCCCTGGCGCGACCACGAGGATCTGGGTGGCCTGCTCGCCGCAATAGCGGCACTCGGCACCGTGTCATGATCTCGAAAAGTGGAATCCGGCTTCGGGCAAGATCATGATCATGCTCAAGCACCATCCGTGGCGGCCTCAAGTCGGATCGTTGTCTCGCGAAGCTTCGTAAAGCTTGGCCTCGGTGGCGAACGAATACACCATCACCATCATCGAATAGACGAAGCCATGCCGGCCGCAAAGGAAATAGCGCTTGGCCAGGTAGAACTTCAGGAAGTTGCCGAGCGGCGACAGGACCAGCCTTATCAAGCCTGGCTTCTTGCCTCTCTCGACCAGCGTGGCAACCTTGAGGCTGGAGTAGGTGTTGGCCCTTGCCAGATCCTCCACGACAGTCATTTCGCGGCGATGCAGCAACACGCCATTTTCAATCGTACCGGTTTCGCCCGGCACCTCGAACGATTCATGGACCCGCAGGTCAATGTCCATGGTGGCCTTGTCGCGGCGGAACAGACGCAGCAGCCTGTTGTGCAGCACCCAGCGGTGCGCATAGCCATAGCCTTTCAGCTTGTCGCGGCGTCTTACGAACCATCCGTCGATGGCCTCGTTGTGAGGCTGCGTCACGGTCACGATCRACCGCCTGAGCAGGGCGTCGACGGCTTCATCGGCTTCAATCGAAAGGCACCATGGCTGCGTGGCTTGATCAAGCGCGAATTGCCGCTGACGTGGGAAACCCGGCCAATCGTTGTGAAACAGCCTTATCGGGTAGCCCTTGGCGATGAACTCCTGAATGACGTCCACGGTGTTATCCGTCGAACCTGAATCGACGACGACGATGTCGGCGCAGAAGTCGACGCTCTCCAGGCACGGGCCGATCATGTCGGCTTCGTTCATGCAGATGATGAGCGCCGAAACCGGGCTAGAAAATCGAGTCATGATCCCACTCTACAGCACACTGTTCTGT
This sequence comes from Mesorhizobium sp. P2_D1, assembly GCF_056404455.1. NCBI lineage: Bacteria > Pseudomonadati > Pseudomonadota > Alphaproteobacteria > Hyphomicrobiales > Phyllobacteriaceae > Mesorhizobium > Mesorhizobium sp. P2_D1. The sequence goes on along the minus strand of NZ_JBFUDZ010000018.1, from coordinate 24,664 downwards.
GAAATTACGCTGCTTGCGCCATCTGTTGTTACGCAAGCCCTGTCGAAAAACCCGTCACACTTTCCTGAAATTGCATTAGGAAACCAACAAAGCAGCCACGTCCGTCAGAACGCTCCGGCTTTCTACACCAGAGCCTGTCGAATGCGAAAGCGGCCCTGGTATGGCGAAGCCGGGAATTCGCATCGAGCGGGGACGATGTGGTGCTGCCGTCGACCAGCCTCAAGGCTGTGCAAACGAGACCAGCCCCTCGTCCTTGACCCGGCGGATGGTGAGCGCGGTGCGCACCGTGTCGACATTCGGGGTCGAAGTCAGCTCCTCGATGACGAAGGTCTGGAAGGCCCCCAGGTCGCTCGCCACACAGTGCAGCAGGAAATCGGATTCCCCCGATACCATCCAGGCGTCGCGCACGATCGGCCAGCCGCGGGTGCGCTCTGCAAAGGTGCGCAGTTCGGCGTCGGCCTGGTGATGCAGGCCGATCAGGCAGAAGGCAACGACATCGAGGCCGAGCGCCGGCGCGTTGAGCAAGGCGCGGTAGCCGCGGATGATGCCGGCTTCCTCCAGCCGCTTGACGCGGCGCAGGCACGGCGGCGCCGAAATGCCAACGCGGTTCGACAGTTCGACATTGGTCATGCGCCCATCGGCCTGAAGCTCGCGCAGGATCTTCCAGTCGATGGCGTCGAGATCGGCCTTGAGCGGCATGAGGGCTCTCGATAAGTCAGGGGCAATACGCAAGAATCTTGCGTGATCTTGTAATTAAACGACTTCGCTGTCCATTCCATCCCTCGCTCGGAATATTTCGGCCGATCAAAGCGGCGACAGGGGTGCGACAAAGCTTTCCGGGGACGAATGCCAACCTGCCTTGCTGGCGCCGTGGGCAACACTTACATTACGCGCGATATCGACGAGTTTTCCATGCCGCAATTGTCGGCAGCCCTCCGCAGAGGCTTCCAGATGACCACCAAGCACGCGCCCGTTCTCATCATCGGTTCCGGCCCCGCCGGCTATACGGCGGCGGTCTACGCCGCCCGCGCCATGCTGAAGCCGATGCTGGTCGCCGGCCTGCAGCAGGGCGGGCAGCTGATGATCACCACCGATGTCGAGAACTATCCCGGCTTCGCCGACCCCATCCAGGGTCCGTGGCTGATGGAGCAGATGCTGAAGCAGGCCGAACATGTCGGCACCGACATCATCAACGACATCATCACCGAGGTCGACCTCAATGTGCGGCCGTTCCGCGCCAAGGGCGATTCCGGCACCACCTACACCGCCGACGCGCTGATCATCGCCACTGGCGCGCAGGCCAAATGGCTGGGCATTCCGACCGAACAAACCTTCATGGGCTTCGGCGTGTCGGCCTGCGCCACCTGCGACGGCTTCTTCTACCGCGGCAAGGATGTCGCTGTTGTCGGCGGCGGCAATTCGGCGGTGGAAGAGGCACTCTACCTGTCGAACCTCGCCAAGAGTGTGACGGTCATCCATAGGCGCAGCGATTTCCGCGCCGAGCGCATCCTGCGCGAGCGGCTCCTGAAGAAGGACAATGTCCGTATCATCTGGGACACGATCGTCGACGAGATCACCGGCCGTCCCGGCAAGGCGCCGCTGCCGCCTTCGGTCGAAGGGCTGAAGCTCAAGCATGCGGTGACCGGCCAGGAAACACATCTCAAGGTCGACGGCGTGTTCGTGGCCATCGGCCACGCGCCGGCGGTCGAATTGTTTGCCGGCAAGCTGAAGCAGAAGCCGAACGGCTATCTGTGGACGGCGCCGGATTCGACCCGCACCGACGTTCCCGGCGTGTTTGCGGCGGGTGACGTGACCGACGACATCTACCGCCAGGCGGTGACCGCAGCGGGGCTCGGCTGCATGGCTGCACTCGAGGCGGAGAAGTATCTGGCCGGCATCGAAGTGCACCGTGAAGCGGCGGAATAAAGAGTTCAGAAGGCGACTTAGAAACGCCGTGTAAAAGCCTGATTTTTCATTCAGACGCCAAAACAGAACGAGGGGTAGCATGGCGTTGGACTGGGACAAGCTACGCGTGTTTCACGCTGCGGCGGAGGCAGGGTCGTTTACCCATGCGGCCGAGACATTGCATCTGTCGCAATCGGCGATCTCGCGGCAGGTCAGCGCGCTCGAACATGATGTCGGCGTGCCGCTGTTCAACCGCCATGCCCGCGGGCTGGTGCTGACCGAGCAGGGCGAAATGCTGTTCCGCACGGCGCATGACGTGCTGATGAAGCTCGAAACCATCAAGTCGCGGCTGACCGAGACCAAGGATCGCCCCTCCGGCGTGCTCAGGGTGACGACCACCGTCGGGCTGGGCGCCGGTTGGCTGACCGAGCGGGTGCAGGAGTTCATAGAGCTCTATCCCGAAATCAGCCTGCAGCTGATCCTCGCCAACGAGGAACTCGACCTCACCATGCGCCAGGCCGATTGCGCCATCCGGCTGCGCCAGCCGCAGCAGCCGGACTTGATCCAGCGCCGCCTGTTCACCGTACACTTCCACCTCTATGCCTCGCCCACCTATGTCGCCAAGCACGGCAAGCCGGCTTCGGTGGCCGAGCTGAAGAGCCATCGCATCGTCACCTTCGGCGTGCCGGTGCCGTCGCATCTGTCGGAACTGAACTGGCTGGAAACGATTGGCGATTTCGAAGGCGGACAAAGGGTGCCGACGTTGCAGATCAATGACATATTGTCGATCAAGCGCGCGGTGCAGGGCGGCGCCGGTATCGCCATGCTGCCCGACTATGTGATCAACAAGGATTCCGACCTGGTGCAATTGCTGCCGGAGACCGAGGTGCCGTCATTCGACACCTATTTCGCTTATCCGGACGCGATGAAGAACCAGGCCAAGCTGCATGTCTTTCGCGATTTCATCATCGCCAAGGCGCGTAGCTGGTCTTTCTGATCCACCCCTGGCGTCCGACTTTCTGGTCTTCATCCAGTTCTAGAATCACCCCCGCCAGGGCGTCAGCCGCGGCAGCCAGGCGGGCACGGCGCGGCGATAGATTTCGTATTGCGCGCCGTAGCGGCGGGCCAGTGTCGGCTCCTCGTAGAGCCGGACGAACGACACCATGGCGATCGCGCCGATGGTCGCGTAGGCGGCAAGCGTCAAACTCGAGAACAGCAGCGCCTGGCCGAGGATAATCGACAGCACCGCGACATACATCGGGTTGCGGACATGGCGGTAGATGCCGCCGATCACCAGTCTCTCGGTCGGTGCAACCGGAGCGGGCGTGCCCAGCCCCTCGAGCGCAAAGCGGCCGAAGGCATGCAGCAGTGCAGCGATCGCGGTGACGATCAGGAGCCCGCCAACAGGCACAAAGCCCGGCAGGCTCGACCATGGCAAGCCCCAGCGATCGGTCAACAGCCAGGGCACCAGCCCGGCAACCACGCCGGGCGCGGCGATGAAGAATGCCGCGCTGCCGGCGATCGCCGAAAACGTCCGCATTGGGTGCTTCCTCCCTGACTGCCTGATAAATGAACGGCTGCTGCCTGCTTCCACATCATTGCGCGGTTTTGGCATTTGGGCACAGAAATCGATCGCGATTGGCGATTCTGTAGTGAGAATCGCGCCTCCTTACACTCCGTTTTGCTGATTTTGCTGGTCCTATAGGTCTCGGATATGGGTTAGACCACAGCCTGCGTCTTTTTGCATGCGTGTGTTGCAAAATAGATGCTTGTTTCTTGGGCATGATGAGCACATATATAGATCATCTCCTGGGCGCGTTCTCCTCCCATTAGCGCCCTAGAGTGTTCCCCTCTGGAGGTTAGCCTTAACAGGCACTTCCAATCAAACTCAGCCGGATCTTCGTTGATCCGGCTTTTTTGTTGCCCGAGCCCTGCCGGAGCAACTCGAAAAGTCATCAGAATTGCCACGTAACAGTGACATGTAACCTCAGGTAACATGACATGGACGCCCGACACGTGCTATCCACACCATAGGACGCGGTGTGGTCGTGCGGGAGATGGGGGCATCACTCGAACGGCCCGGGCTCAGGCGGCTACCGCGTCCGAACCATTTTCGCTGCCGAAGCTCGGCGGCGCCAGATGCGGCGGACCTTCCGTTTTGCCTCCTGGGAAACGGTCCGCGAATAAAACGACGTCCGGTCCCCGCCGGGCGTCGTTTTCATTTGGCCCCCCTCGAACCGGGGTTCGAGGGGAAGACCGAATCAGGCAGCCTTGCCGTTGGCATTCATCGCTTCGTCGGCGAGACGCCCGGTGAGTTCGGCCATGTGGTCGAAGACGGCGCGGTAGCTGGCGACGCCAGCGGTCGCCGAGCGCAACTCGATGATCAGGTCGCCGATCTCGGCCTGCGGCATGGTCGCCTCGACAACATCCCATCCCGGCCAGTCAGGCCGCGCATCATAGCCGAGGATCTGGCCGCGCCGCTGCGGGATGAGCGCGATGATCTTCGAGGTCGCGTCGGAGGGCGTGACGATCTCGACCTTCATCACCGGTTCCAGAAGCACCGGCGAGCAGGCGGCCATGCCTTCCTTCATCGCCAGTCTGGCCGCCATCTGGAAGGCCATGTCGGAGGAATCAACCGCGTGGTAGGAGCCGTCCGAGAGGTTGACGGCGACATCGACGACGGGAAAGCCGAGCGGCCCCGACTTCAGATAGTCGCGCACGCCAGTCTCGACCGACTGGATATAGGTCTTCGGCACGACGCCGCCGGTGATGGTGTCGGTGAACTGGAAGCCGGAGCCGCGCGGCAGCGGCTTGATCTCGATCACCACGTCGCCGAACTGGCCATGGCCGCCCGACTGTTTCTTGTGCCGGCCGCGCTGCTGCGCCGATTTGCGGATCGTCTCGCGATAGGGCACCGCCGGCGCATGACCTTCGACCGGGATCTGGTTCTTGCCTTCCAGCCGCTCGCGCACGACACGCAGATGCATCTCGCCATGGCCCGACAGCACGGTCTCGGCCGAGTCCTGGTTGTGGCGCAGGCTGAGCGAGGGGTCTTCCTCTGCCAGGCGCTGGATGGCGGCCGACATCTTCACTTCGTCCTTGCGCTCCTTGGGGCGCAGCGCGAAAGCGAAGACCGGCTGCGGCGGCTCGAACTCAAGCAGCGGCTTGATGCCGCCCTTGGCCGAACTCAGCGTCTGGCCGGTCTTGACCTCATCCAGCTTGCCCAGCGCCACCGTGTCGCCGGCCTTGGCGATGGTGAGCTTGAACTGATCCTTGCCGAGCATTCGGTAGATGCCGGAAACCTTCGCCGTGTTGCCGCTGGGCAGCCAGAGTTCGGAGCCGTCGACGACCTGGCCTGACAGGATGCGCGACACCGACAGCTTGCCGCCATGCGGCGTGTGGATGGTCTTCATCACCTGAGCCACTGTGGCCGCGCCGTCGGGGGCGCCCAGCCGCTTGCGGGTCGCCTCGATGTCCGGCGCGTCGTGGCGGATCGCCTTCAAGAGGCGCAGCACGCCATTGCCTTTCTCGGCTGTGCCGATCAGCACCGGCGTCACCGCGCCATCGCGCAGATCGGCGGCGAGGTCGTCGAAGATGGCGTCCTTGGGCGGCTCGATCTCCTCGAGCAGTTGTTCCATCAGTTGGTCGTCATGATCGGCCAGCGTCTCCAGCATGGAGAAGCGCGCCTCCAGTTCGCGCGCCTTGTCATCGCCAGGTATTTCGGCCACTTCGCTTTCGGCATATTCGCGATAGATGTAAGCGCGCTCCAGCGCCAGATCGATCGAGCCGATGACGACGCCATCCTTGCGCAGCGGAATCTGGCGCAGCAGCAGCGGCACGGCGCTGGCCGGCTGCAGCATCTTCAGCGTGTCGCGCACGCCGGCGATTGCCTTGTCGACCTTGTTGAGGAACAGGATGCGCGGCACGCCGAGATCGTCGAGCCTGCGCATGATCAGCTGCAGGGCAGGGATCTTCTTTTCGTCGGCCTCGGCAACGACCACAGCGAGGTCGCAGGCGGCCAGCACCGGCTCGGCCTCGAAGGAGAATTCGATGGAGCCGGGACAATCGACGAAAGTAAGCTGCTCGCCCATGAATTCGGTGGTGGCGAAGGTCGCCTCGACGCTCATCGCGTGGGCCCGCGCCTCTGGCGAATGATCTGAAACGGTGTTGCCCGATGAGACGGGGTTTTGTCGGGGGATTGAGCCCGTGCGGGCCAATATGGCTTCGAGAAGTGTCGTCTTACCGCTGGCGAAGGGACCGATTATGGCAATGCATTTCGGTCCCGTGCGTCGTCCTCCGGCGCGAGTACCCATGACTGACCTCCACTCAGGCGTTTCCCGTAGGACCGACTGGCATGCATGGTTCAGGCTTGGTCAATCGGTCCTGAGCGGCGGCCGGCCTGTTCGACCGTCGCGGGCGGGGTTCTTTTGGTTTGGCCACCTGCCCGAAGCCATCGTCCCACTTGTTTGCCGGCAGGGCAAGAAAAATAGAAATTCTTCCGTGTCGCCTCAGGCGCTCAGCGCCAGCGGCTCGGCATGGACGGCAAGCAACGGACCAAGCTTGTCGCGCGGCGCCGGCCGGCCGAAGAAATAGCCCTGAAAACGATTGCAGCCGGCGGCCTTGGCCAAGGCGAATTCCTCTTGCGTCTCGACGCCCTCGGCGACGATGGTGACGTCCTGGATGCGTGCGATCTGGGCGAGCGCCGAAACGAAAATCTGCGCCACCTGGTCATGGGCGAGGCTGCGGATGTAGGAGCGGTCGATCTTGATGCTGTCGATCGGCAAGGTCTTCAGATAGTTGAAGCCGCAATGGCCGGTGCCGAAGTCGTCGAGCGCGATGTGGAAGCCGAGGCCGCGCAACGCTTCGAGGCGTCGCAGGATTTCGGGCGTGGCGGCGGTCGCCACCGTCTCGGTGATCTCGATGACGAATTGCGGCGCAACGGCCGGTTTCCTTCAGCACGCGATCGCACATGGTGACGATCTCGTCACGCTTCAGCTGTTCGCCGGAGACGTTGATCGATATGCGGCGTCCCGGGAAATGGCTGATATCGGCGCAGGCCCGCTTGAACACCCACTCGCCGAGCATGTCGATCAGGGTCGAGCGTTCGGCGATCGGAATGAACTCGGCCGGCGAGATCAGACCACGAACCGGGTGGCGCCAGCGGATCAGCCCTTCGAAGCCACAGGTGGAACTGTCCGGATTGACGATCGGCTGGTAGTGCAGCTCCAGTTCGCCGAGATAGACCGCCGCGCGCAACTCCCGCTCGACCAGGCGACGATAGCGCTTGTCGGACAGCATCTCCTCGTCGAACACGGTGACGCGGCCACGACCCGCCGCCTTGCTTTCATAGAGCGCCAGGTCGGCGACCAGCATCAGTTCCGTCGTGTTTGAGGCATGTGCCGGCGCCAGCGCCACGCCGACGGAAATGGACAACGGGATGGTCTTGCCCTCATGCGATTTCCCGGCCCGCATGGCATCCAGCAAGCGCCTGACTTTCTTGTTGATGATGGCGAGATCGTTGTGCGGGACGATGACGCCGAATTCGTCGCCGCCGAGCCGTCCGACCATGCCTCCGGCAAAGATGCGCTCGGCGGTCTTGACCAGATGTGCCAGAGCGAGGTCGCCGAACTGATGTCCGAACGTGTCGTTGAGCTGCTTGAAGTGATCGACGTCGATCAACAGCAAGGTCGCATCGCGCCGGTCGCGCATGCTGCCGAGACTGTCGTGCAGCGCTTCGAGGAAATAGCGGCGGGTCATCGCCCCGGTCATCGCGTCCCTGGTCAGGAAATGATGCTTTTCCGCCTCTGCGGCGGCGGCCGACCGCAAGCGATGGACGACGCTGCTGCGCATATACATCAGGGCCAGCAGGGCCAGGCTGGTGGCGAGGATCGAGATAGCGAAGGCGTTGCTGGACGGCTGGTCTCGCGAAAGGTCGACCACGCCAAGCACCGCGGCGCCGATGCTGATCAGAAGCAGCAACTGGATGCCGCGGTAGATCCGGCCGCTGTGATCCTTGATCGTCGCCAATATGCTCATCTCATCGCCCCTTGAAATGCGGGCTCAGGGCTAGTGAGCAGCTGTTAAGAAGACATTGAATTCGCCATCTTTCGGTGCCGCGACACGGTGCGGGGAGCGTTCATGGTTAAGGAGAAAAAATCGGTCTTGCGGCGGTGCGCGAAACGGCCGGTTGCGCCTGGGATGATATCGGCCGACAATGGATCTTGCGCCAATGTCCGGCGGCGTTTGTCGCCATCACCTCACCAAGTTCCAGGGTTTCCACGATGAAGATCATTGCTTGCGGCAGCGTGCCGACCATCATAGCGCCGGAGAAGTACTTCACCGGCCGCGTGTTGCAGACGCCGATCATCGAGAAGGAGGCGCCGGCGCGGCTGCGGGCCACGCTGGTCAGTTTCGAGCCGGGCGCGCGCACCCACTGGCACACGCACCCGCTCGGCCAGACACTCTACGTTACCTCAGGCGCCGGCCTTGCCCAGACATGGGGCGAACCGGTCCAGGAGATCAGGGCCGGCGACGTCATCTCGTTCGCGCCTGGCGAAAAGCACTGGCACGGTGCGGCGCTGAAATCGGCGATGACGCATATCGCCATGCAGGAGGCGCTGGACGGTGTCCATGCCGACTGGCTGGAAGAGGTGACGTCAGCGCAATATGGCGGCTGAGTGCCGAGCCCGTGAGGAGGCGTCGTTGCCAACAAAAAACCCGGCGGTGAAGCCGGGTTTTAATTCCAAGACTGGCCTTATCAGGTCAGCGATGCCGTGAAGCGCTGGATGCGTGTGCAGGCTTCCTCAAGCAGCGTCTCCGAAGTGGCGTAGGAGATGCGGAAGTTGGGGCCGAGGCCGAAGGCCGAGCCGAACACGACCGCGACCCCCTCGGCCTCGAGCAGTTCCGAGCAGAAAGTTTCGTCGGTGTCGATCACCTTGCCGGCTTTGGTCTTCTTGCCGATCAGCTGGGCGCAGGACGGATAGACGTAGAAGGCGCCTTCCGGCGACGGGCAGCTTATGCCGCGCGCCTGGTTGAGCATCGACACGACGAGATCGCGCCGGCCCTGGAAGATCGCCTTGTTCCTGGCGATGAAGTCCTGCGGGCCGTTGAGCGCCTCGACCGATGCCCATTGCGCGATGGTGCAGGCGCCCGAGGTCTGCTGGCCCTGGATCATGTCCATCGCCTTGATCAGCGCCACAGGACCTGCGGCATAGCCGATGCGCCAGCCGGTCATGGCATAGGCTTTCGACACGCCGTTCATGGTCAGCGTGCGCTCGTAGAGCTTCGGCTCGACTTCGGCGATGGTCTTGAAGACGAAGTCGCCATAGGTCAGGTGCTCGTACATGTCATCGGTCAGCGTCCAGACATGCGGATGCTTCAACAGCACGTCGGCCAGCGCGCGCAGTTCCGCCTCGGTATAGGCGGCGCCCGACGGGTTCGACGGCGAGTTCATCAGCAGCCATTTGGTGCGTGGCGTGATCGCCTTTTCCAGTACCGCGGCGGTCAGCTTGAAGCCGTTGTCGATCGAGGTGTCGGCAAACACGGAGGTGCCGCCGCAGATCGCCACCATCTCAGGATAACTGACCCAGTAGGGGCGCGGTATGATGACCTCGTCACCGGGGTTCAGTGTCGCCATGAAGGCGTTGAACAGGATCTGCTTGCCGCCGGTGCCGACAATGGTCTGCTCGGGCTTGTAGTCGAGATTGTTTTCGCGCTTGAACTTCTTCGCGATCGCCTCGCGCAGCGGCACGATGCCCGACACCGGCGGATATTTGGTTTCGCCACGGCGGATTGCCTCGATCGCCGCATTCTTGATGTTGTCGGGCGTATCGAAGTCCGGCTCGCCAGCGCCGAGGCCGATAATGTCACGGCCGGCATTTTTCAGCTCGCGCGCTTTCTGCGTCACCGCAATGGTCGCGGAGGGCTTTACGCGGGAAAGGGCGTCGGCGAGAAAGGCCATGACCGGATATCTCCAAACAAGGTCGGCGCGGGCCGGGAGCGGCCGCGGCGCTTCTCATGTCGCATGATTTCGCGCAGTGCAAGCATTGTCGGCTGATCCAGGCCTCAAGGACCCGTGATCGGCAACGATAAATTCATTAACGGGCGGTAGAGGCTTGCGTGACAGGATCACAGTTTGACCGCCAGTTCGCGGAGCGAGGAACCGTGTCGCGCAGCATCGGGCTTGCCCACATTATCCGTCAGGACGACGGCACCTCGACCGGTGTCTGGGGCATCTACACGCTGCAAAGCGCCTTCCAGCCGATCTTCGCCTTCAACGAAGGCAAGCTGTCGGTGGCCGCGTTCGAAGGGCTGATCCGGCCGTTCCGCGACGGCGAGCCGCAATCGCCGATGAGCTTTTTCAGCACCTGCCCGGCCGCCGACCGCCTGCATGTCGAGGCGCTGACCAGGACGCTGCATCTTCTGAACGCCGGCGCCTGCTTGCCGGAGGAGGCCTTGATCTTCGTCAATTTCGACCCGTCGGTGTTCACCGAGCGCACCGTTGCCGACAATGCCTTGCGCGAAATGCGGCTGGTGTTGCACGAGGCCGGCATCGATCCGCGCCGCGTGGTCTGCGAAGTGACCGAGCAGYGGTCGGCGTCGCAGGAGACCCTGCACAGTTTCGTCGCAGCACTTCGGGCCAACGGCTTTCGCATCGCAGTCGACGATTATGGCGCCGATGATTCCGACATCAACCGCGTCAAGGAGCTGAAGCCCGACATCGTCAAATTCGACGCCTTCTGGATCACGCAGCTGATGGAGTCCGGCGCCGGCTTCGCGCTGCTGACCACCATGGTGACAAGTTTCGAGCAGCAAGGCATCCGCACGGTGTTCGAGGGCATCGAGGAGGGCTGGCAACTGGAACTCGCCGAGAAATCGGGAGCGTCGATGGTGCAGGGTTTCGTGCTGGCGCGGCCGGAACTTGCACCGACAAGCTTTCGCGTCTTCGGCAAATCCACGCAGCAGGCCGCCCCCGCGGCCGTTGAAGCCGCGCCTGTCCAACCGGCCTCACCGCACGCGACACGGCCAGCAAAACCCTTCGGGCGCAAGGTGGCGCCATGAAGCGCGAGCGGCGGCGCGATGTCGGCAACGCGATCCAGGTCGACGAAGTCGGTATCGAATACGGCATCCATGGCGAGTTCCGGCTGCGCAGCGCCTATCAGCCGATTTTCGCGCCGCGCGGCCGCTTCCTTCACGCCGTCGCGGTCGAAGCCCTGATCGAGCCGCACCGTGCCGGCCGCCCCGGTGCGCCGAAGGTGTTTTTTGAAAGCATTGCCGCTTCCGACCGGTTGTTTGTCGAGACCATGTGCCGGGTGCTTCACCTCAGGAATTTTCACAACATCGGCGTCGACGGGCTCGATCTGTTTTTCAACTACAATCCGCTGATCAACGACCATCCCGGGCGGGCGTTGGCCGAGATCCGGCTGATGACCAGATATCTTGGCGATTTCGGCCTCGCGCCGGCCATGCTGGTCTGCGAAATCACCGAACAGGCGGCCGACGACGCGCTTCTCATCCGACTGGTGCGCGAAATGCGGCGCGACGGCATCCGCATCGCAATCGACGATTTCGGCACCGGCCACTCGACGGAGGAGCGGGTCAGCCTGCTCCATCCCGACATCGTCAAGATCGACGGCACCTGGTTCGCCGAGTTCTGCCGCCATGCCGCCGCCGAACGGTTCTTCCGCCCGCTGGTTTCGACCTTGCACGACCGTGGCGCCAAGGTGCTGGTCGAAGGCATCGAGCAGCCCACACACCTGCGCGTCGCGCTCGAAGGCGGCGTCGACCTGCTGCAGGGTTTTCTTCTCGCCCGCCCGGCGCTGGCCGGCACGATCTTCAACGAAGAGCCGCTCTCCGTCGACACGCTGCTTGGCAGGGACAACAAGGTTGTGCCGCTGTTCGGCTAGGGCACGTCGGCGGTTGGCGAAATCCGTGGCGAGGGCGTCCTTCTCCCCGTCACTATACGGGGAGAAGATGGCGGCAGCCAGATGAGGGGCAGCGCGGACTTCTCGCGGTAGACGGCTCAGGTCCGAAGAGAAAAATCCTGATGCGTCGCGCTGCCCCTCATCGCCCTGCCGGGCACTTCTCCCCGTAAACGGGGAGAAGGACGCTTACATCAGCGGCGCTGATGGTCGTGCCAAAACAAATCATTGGTTGCGGCGGGAGCCGCTGCGATAATCGCGCCGGCATAGGCAGCGCACGGGGCACGGCAATGATACTCTACAGCATGATCGACAGCGGCAATTGCTACAAGCCGCGGCTGCTGATGGCCAAGCTTGGCCTCGCCTTCACCAATGTCGAGGTGAGTTCGCATACGGGTGAGACGCGAAAAGCGGACTATGTCGCCAAGAACCCGAACGCCATGGTGCCGCTGCTCGAGCTCGACGACGGCCGCCGGCTCGCCGAATCCAACGCCATCCTGCTGTATCTCGCCGAAGGCACGCGCTTCCTGCCAGCGGACAGGTACGAACGGGGACTGACCTATCAATGGCTGTTCTTCGAGCAATACAGCCACGAGCCCTATATCGCGGTGCGCAAGGCGCTGCTGACCTTTCCCGAACGCGCCCGGGATGCGACGCCGGAGCGGCTGGCGGTGACGCTGGAGCGTGGCAACAAGGCGCTCGGCGTGATGAACAAACATCTGGAAACCAATGCGTTCTTCGCTGGCGGTGCCTACAGCATCGCCGACATCGCGCTCTATGCCTATACGCATACGGCAGAGCAGGGCGGCTTCCAGCTTGGTGCCTATCCAGCGGTGACAGACTGGCTTGGCCGGGTGGAAGCGGATCCAGGGCACGCGCCGATGGACTGGGTGGGGTGAGCAACTTTGGAGATTGGCGAAAGCTTCGGCCGGAGCGTCCTTCTCCCCGTCTCTATACGGGGAGAAGATGGCGGCAGCCAGATGAGGGGCGGCGCCAGCCTTTGTCGTAGTTGGGCTTGGTTTGGCGATAGGCAATCTTGAGGCGTCGCGCTGCCCCTCATCGCCCTGCGGGGCACTTCTCCCCGTATAGGGACGGGGAGAAGGACGCTGTATCGCCGGTTTAGCCAATTGTCGGTGTCTGAACCCCAGACAAACAAAAAGGCGGGATAAATCCCGCCTTCCCATTTTCGGTAGCCTGATCGGGAGCGTCCGGTCCGGGCTGGCAGCTATCTGCTGATCCAGTCTGTCGGGTCTTTCCGCTCCGGCGCGCTTCTCGCGCGACTGTCAGTACATCCGTGACTTGCCGCGCGCCCCGAGCTCTCGCCCGGCGCGCGCCATTCGCAAAATCAGGCTGCCTTGCTCAGAGATCCAGCGGACGACTTGCCAGTGCGGCGGTCCTGCTCGATCTCGAAGTTGATCTTCTGGCCTTCGACCAGCGTCGACAGTCCAGCACGCTCGACAGCGGAGATGTGGACGAATACGTCCGCGCCGCCCGCGTCAGGCTGGATGAAGCCGAAGCCCTTGGTGGCGTTGAACCACTTGACCGTTCCAGTTGCCATTTAGATAGTCCTTCACATTTGCTTTAGATTGACCGGACCGAAGTCCAGCCGGTGTGCATCGAGATTTTGGAGATAGACGTCAGCAAACGCGATTATCGCGAGGCCCGGATCGATCGGCCGAAATATCAATGGAACGCATATAGGCTGCTTTCGCACGAAAAACAAGACTGCGTGAGAAGGCCGTGATCAGGATGCCGCCCAATGGCCGCCCCAATCGCGTGAGAGCGTCGCAACAGGATCGGGCCCCGGCGGTGTTCAATCCGGGAGGAGCTTGGGGGAGAGGACCATGAAAACCATTCTGCTTGCCGCCTGCCTGACGCTGGTGGCCGCCGAGGCGCAGGCGATCTCGCGCTATGATCCGACGCGTATGAGCTGCGGGCGTGTCCAGTCGACGATCGCGCGGCACGGCGCCGTCATCCTGCGTTACCAGTCGACGCGGGTGCCGGGCCTGCCGCTCTATGACCGCTATGTCCAGAGCGAGCAGTTCTGCACCATGGGCGAGGTGAGGGCACGCGCCTACGTGCCGAGCGCCGACACCAGGTCCTGTCCGGTCTATACCTGCAAGCGGCCGGACTATGATCGGCATTTCCGCCGGCGCTTCTTCCACAACGACTAGGGCAATTCCGGGAAAGGGCGTAGCGCTTTGCCTAGGGAAATTGCGTCAAGACAGAGAGATGGTTCAGAACCCGAAGGAAACCTGCGCTGGTGGCGGCGGGCCGACGCGCACGCCTTCCATGGCCAGCATCTTCTCCTTGGTGTTCGAGCCACCGGGTGCCGAGAAGCCGCCGATCTTGCCGCCGGCGGCAAGGATGCGATGGCAGGGAATGACCAGCGGCACCGGATTGGCGCCAAGGGCAGCACCGGTTTCGCGCGGCAGACCGCCATGGCCGGCGCGTTTGGCCAGTTCGCCATAGGTGGTGGTTTCGCCATAGCCGAGCTTTCGCGCCGCGTCGTAGATGGCAAGGCGGAAGTCGTCGATGCCGTCGAGATCGACCGGCACGCCGGTGAAGTCGACATCCTCGCCGGCTGCATAGGCCTTGATCGAGGCGATCAGGTCGACGACCCATGGCGGCTGGGTTGTGGAGGCGGAAACGCCGGCATGGCGCATCAGCCGCCGTTCCACCGCCTCGCGGCTGCGTTCAGGCAGGCAGAGCCGGATCAGGCCCTTTTCGCTCCAGGCGATGCCCATGAAGCCGATCACTGTTTCTAACACTGCGTGGCCGGCTGTGATCGAAGATGTCGTTTCCATGATGCGTTCCTTTCCGCAAAGTGGCGAAATCCGGCATTCGCCCCGGTACATATCCAGAACAATATGGCATCAGGCCTCAAGTCTCGCCACCCGAAAACCACCTGAGGGCCCCGATTGCCGGTCGTGAATCGCTGGTGTAAGGAATTTCTTAATAACCCGACAAATCGGACCCGAGCGCGGCTTGCCAGCAAAACACACTCTTATCGCGATCGGCGTGATCCTGGCTGCCGCCGGCATCAGCGGTTGCACGTCGACCTCGCAGATGAAACCCGCGCCTGCCCTGACCGAAACCGCGACTGCCGCCGGTGCTGACGCCGGCTTCACGATACCGCTGCCGGAGACGGTTTCGGTGCTGCCGGAATCATCGGGAATCGCGCCCGTTCAGACGGCTGAATTGACGCCCGCCCCGGCCACGCCGGCACCCGATGCCGCCGTCCAGCCGGCTGCCGCGACCGCCGCCTTCGCCGGATCGACCCCGGCAGCGCCGGCGGTACCCGCCATCAAGACCGCCAATGCCTGGCAAGCGCCGCCGCCGGCGACCGCAGGCGAGACCGTCAAGACGGCCGAGACCTATTCGACCGCCGGGCTCGTCATGCCCGCGACCGCCAAGGGCGACCGGAAGGTCGTGCCAGGCGTCCAGCAGGTCGCCTATATGGTGCCGCAGAACCCGGCTGCGCTCGTCCAGTTCCCGATGGCACCTGCCGAAGAAGAGCACGCGCCGGGCGTGCGTGGTGACGTCGAGCGTCTGATCGAGAAATACGCCGCCCTCTACCAGGTGCCGGTCGATCTGGTGCGCCATGTCGTCAACCGCGAGAGCACGTTCAACCCGAAAGCCTACAACAATGGCCATTGGGGGCTGATGCAGATCAAGCACGCGACGGCGCGCGGCATGGGCTATGACGGACCGGCCAAGGGCCTGTTCGACGCCGAGACCAATTTGAAATACGCGGTCAAATATCTGCGTGGCGCCTGGCTGGTGTCCGGCGGCAACGCCAAGCGGGCCGACTGGCTCTACCAGACCGGCTATTATTTCGACGCCAAGCGCAAGGGCCTGCTCGAGGCGACCGGGCTCGGCCGCGACCGCCAGCGCAGCCGTCTGCAGCCCGACGCCTGAGCGCGATGCCGGAACCGCGGCCGCCGGCCCTGAACGATATCCGGCTGCGCAAGATCCTCGACGAGACGCTGGTTCCCGCGCACTGGCCGGAAGGCTTTGTGATGCGCTGCTTCGAGCCCGGCGATGCGCCGGCCCTGCATGCGCTCCTGACCGACGTGTTCGACGACGGTGCCGACGGCCCGTTCGACGAATGGTGGCCGCGCATATCAGGCGATCCCGAATTCGACCCGGCGCTGTGTTTCCTGGTCATCGACGCCAAGGGCCGGCTGGCGGCGGCGGCGCTGTGTTGGACGCGCGCCTTCGTCAAGGACCTAGCCGTCCATCCCGAGGCGCGCGGCAAGGGCATTGCCGAAGCGCTGATGTGGCACGCCTTCGCCACCTTTCGCGCACGCGGCGCTGACTATGTCGACCTGAAGACCAACACCGAAGAGAACGCCGCCGCAGTGCGGCTCTACGATCGGCTCGGCATGTTCGAGGTCGATTGGTACAGCTGAGCGGAGCGCTCAGATGTCCGGCGCGTTGCCGATCTTCCGCTTGAGGTCCAGCGCCCAGGCGCGGCCCTCGTCGCCGCCCCACAGCAGCCAGGCGATGTGGCCGGCCGACGGGTTTTGCTCGTTGCCGTAGTTCCTGCCGCGCTTGTCGACCTCGTGGCGGGCGAAATAGCTGACCATGCGGCGGATGGTGGAGGGCGCGAGCTTTTCCCGGTTCTTCAGTTCGGTGGCGCGGGCCACGCCGATCTCGGTGCCGCCACGGCCGAATTCGCCGCGCAGCCGCAGCCCCTTGGCGGCATTGTTGGCCACCACTTGCGGGCAGCGCAGGTCGATCTCGTCGCCATCGTCGTCGTGCATTTTGTCCCCCGGACTGCTGGCTTATCCTGTGGGGAGAATGCTGGGAAGAGAGGGAGGTTCCGCTGCGAGAAAGTCGTTTCGGCCATTCGCAAAAATGTCGGCACCGATCGCCGCCAAACGTCCTTTGGTCGCAGAGCAACCGCGCCGGGACGCCGGCGCCGCGACCGAAGGAGCCGATCATGATCACCTTTCCCAACGAATCCGCCAAATACCGCACCGCCCGCGAAAAACTGCTGCAGAAGGAAATCGGGCTGCGCCGCGCAATGGAAGAGGTTGCGGTTGCGCGCCGCGCGCTGCCGCCCGGTGGGCTGGTGCCGCAGGACTATGTGTTCGACGCACTGGGACCGGACGGCAAGCCCGGGACGGTAAAACTGTCGGAGCTGTTTGCGCCCGGCAAGGATTCGCTCATCCTCTACAACATGATGTTTCCCCGCCACCCGCGCGAGACGCGCGACGTGGCGACCAGCGGCGGCACGGCGAAGCTCGCACGGCCGGACCAGCCATGCCCGTCCTGCACAGCGCTGCTCGACCAGTTCGACGGCGCGGTCGGCCATCTCGAAGCCGGCGGCTTCAACTTCGCCGTGGTGGCGAAAACCGCGCTCGAAAACCTGGTCACGCTCGGCCGCGACCGAGGCTGGCGCAACATGCGGCTGGTGTCTTCGGCCAACAACGGCTTCAAGCGCGACTACAATGCGGAGGCGGCCGACGGCGCACAGTCGCCGCTGCTGTCGGTGTTCCATCGCGACGCCGACGGCATCCGCCATTTCTGGAGTTCCGAACTGGATTTTGCGCCAACGGACCCAGGCCAGGATCCGCGTGGCGTCGGCACCTGCGAGCCGCTGTGGAACCTGATGGATTTCACGCCCGAGGGCCGGCCGAACTGGAACGAGCAGCTGCAATATGGCGAGGCGTGCTGTCACTAAGGGGGCAGGGGCTCGTTCTGTACGGTGGGCAATCGCTTCAGGTTGGTTCGCACCTTCCGGACGCTGGCGCCGCCCCTCACCTGCCTGCCGGCATCCTCTCCCCGTAGAACGGGGAGAGGGGAGCTGTAATCGACGCTTTCGCCAATCGACAGCGCTGCAGGAAGAGAGCCGACGTCGCGGCAGGCCCCTTTCTCCCCGTTCCACGGGGAGAAATGCCCGGCAGGGCAATGAGGGGCAGCGCCGACGTCGGCAAGGCTGTCTGTGCCAAGCGGTTCTTGTCTACAATGTCGGCACAAACCGGGAGAGCATTCCATGCCCAAGATCGACCTGTCAGCCGTGCCGGTCCGCAAAGGCTCCGGCTACCCCGCGCCTTTCGATCAACCCTGTGCCGGCCGCACGCGGCGGCGGCTGGGCGATGCGGGCGGGCTCACCGATTTCGGGATCAATCTGATGACCTTGCCGCCCGGCGGCTGGTCCAGCCAGCGCCACTGGCACAGCCATGAAGACGAGTTCGTCACCGTGCTGGAGGGCGAACTGACGCTGGTCGAGGACGGCGGCGAAACGCTGCTCAAGGCAGGCGACTGCGCGACCTTCGCCAAGAACAGCGGCAACGGCCATCACCTGATCAACCGGTCGTCTACCACGGTGCTCTATCTGGAGGTCGGCTCGCGCAACCCGGACGATGTCATCACATGCTCCGACATCGACATGATGAGCCCAAGTTCCGACGGGCGTTTCCTGCACAAGGACGGTAGGCCGTATCCGGGGCAGGGCTAGCTCTGGCCCATGCATCCGCGCTGGCGTTCACCGGGCGGCGCGATAAGCTCCCGTCAAACCCAGGGAGGATTGCCGTGAAGAAAGAAATCATCGAAGTGCCGGTGCTGTCGGCAGCCGTGCGTGCTCTGGGCGTGCCACTGTCGCTGGTGACCAAAGCCGGCGGACTGGTCTTCGTGTCCGGCACGCCGCCGCTCGATATCTCGACCGGCAAACTGGTCAAGGGCGACATCGAAACGCAGACCGAAGCGTCGCTGAAGGCGCTGAAGCATTGCCTGGAAGCGGCCGGCACCTCGCTGGACAATGTGGTGATGGTGCGCATCTACGCCGTCAATTCCGGCTTCTACAACGCCATCAACCGCGTCTATGCCAGGCATTTTCCCGAGAACCCGCCGTCGCGGACCTTCGTGCCGGTGGCGTCATGGCCAATGGAGTTCGATATAGAGATCGAGTGTGTGGCGGTGGGTTGAGCCGAGCTGAGCTCCCGCTTCTACCCCTGTGGGAGAAGGTGTCGCCGAAGGCGACGGATGAGGGGTGTTCCAGGGAACGCCAACGCCTCACTCCGCTGGAGCACCCCTCATCCGTCTCGGCGCTATCGCGCCGATCCACCTTCTCCCCCCAGGGGGAGAAGGTAAGGGGCGCTCCCCGCGCCGCATCTGGGCAGGGGTGAGCGGCGTCAGTCCTGGACCATCGCTCGGCTCTGGCATTCGGCCGGTGGCGCGATAAGCTCCCGGCAAACCCAGGGAGGATTGCCGTGAAGAAGGAAGTCATCGAAGTGCCGGTCATGTCGGCCAAGGTGCGGGCGCTCGGCCTTCCCTGTTCGACAGCGGTGAAGGCCAACGGCTTCGTGTTCATCTCGGCGACGCCGCCGGTGGACATGGTGACCGGCGAGATGGTGCGCGGCGACATCGAAACGCAGACCGAGGCATCGCTGAAGGCGCTGAAACATTGCCTGGAGGCAGCAGGCACCTCACTCGAAAATGTGGTGATGGTGCGCATCTACGCCGTCAATTCCGGCTTCTACAACGCCATCAACCGGGTCTATTCCAAGTACTTCAGCGTCAGCCCGCCGGCGCGCAGCTTCGTGCCGGTGGCCTCATGGCCGATGGAGTTTGATATCGAGATCGAGTGCGTGGCGGTGGCGTGAGCGGCGCAGCGATTTGGAGTCCGACACCGCCTTCTGTCCGCCCATGGTGTTGAAGACGATCAGCACCTGACGGTTACGTATGGCGTCTTCGATGTTGGGGCGGCTTTCCAGCACCTTGTTCTCGGCGACGACGCACCCCTTACAACATGATCGCCGTTTGCCTGCGCTGTGCGCCGGCGCTAGGCTGCCAATATTCACGGGCGGCCGCAGTGGCGGCACCCGCCAAGGGCTGACGATGCTTGAGAAGCCGGAGCAATGAGCACGAGCCCGCTACGCGTGGCGGTCGTTGGCGGCGGCATCGGCGGCGCCGCCGCTGCTGCCGCCCTGCTTCAACGTGGCATGGACGTCCGTCTCTACGAGCAGGCTACGGCCCTGGCCGAGGTTGGCGTCGGCGTCGTGATCCAACCGAACGGTGTCCGGATGCTTCGGCGGCTCGGCCTCGGTGACGAGCTGATCCGCTCGGGGGCCAGATGGATCGACCCACAGTTTCGTCGCGCCGATGGATCCTATGCGGCGGCGATGTGGCCCCCCGCGCTTGCCAGCCAAATCGAGTTCTACGGCATGCACCGCGCCGATTTGCTGGCAATGTTCGTCGACCGGCTACCTGCCGATAGTGTGAAGACCGGCCACAGATGTATCGGCTTCGAACAGGACGATGAGCAGGCCGTCATCACTTTCGCCAATGGTTTGCGCACCACGGCCGACGTCGTGATCGCGGCGGACGGTATCCATTCTACCCTTCAGCAGTTCGTAGTTGCCCCGTCCGCCCCGCTCTATTCGGGATCGGTCGCCTATCGAGGGGTGATCCCGGCGGCTGGTGTCTCGTGGCCGCCGGGAGCGATGCGCAACTGGCTTGGTGCAGGCAAGCATTTTCTCGTCTATCCGGTGCGCGCCGGCCTGCTCATCAACTACGTCGGCTTTGTGACGACTGACGAGCCGATGAAGGAGTCATGGTCGGCACGGGGCGATCCCGCCGCCCTTGCTCGGGAGTTCGCCGGCTGGGACCCCATAGTTGAGACGGTCATTGCCCAACTGAAAACGACGTTTCGGTGGGGCCTGTTCGATCGTGAGCCGCTCGCAACCTGGACTCGCGGACGCCTGACCCTGCTGGGCGACGCCGCCCACCCAATGCTGCCGCATTTGGGACAAGGAGCCAATCAGGCCATCGAAGACGCAGTTGCCTTGGCGACCGTGCTGAGCCACGCAGACCGCAAGTCCGCCCCACGGGCGCTGCTGATTTACGAGCAGCTGCGGCGCGAGCGGACTGCCGGCGTCCAGCGCATGGCGCGCGTGAATGGTGCTCGCTATGACGCATCTAGCGGCGACTTGCATAACCGCGACCGCAAGCTTGAAGCTCAGCCGCAGGAACGCGCCTGGGTCTGGAATTACGACGCCGATGCCGAAGCCATGGCAGCCGCCGCTTCGCTCTAGAGCTTTGTTTTGACGCAATTCCCTAGGGAAAGCGCTTTGCGCTTTTCCCGGGAAAACCGCTTCACACTTTTCCTGGAATTGCTCTCTAAGCAAAATACTCCTGCAGCGGCCGCACTTCGAGGCTCCCCGCCTTCAGCGCTGCAATCGCCTCCGCCACAGCAGCGGCGCCCGACAGCGTCGTGTAATACGGCACTTTCTGCATCAGCGTTGCGCGGCGGAGCGACTTGGAGTCCGACACCGCCTTCTGGCCATCCGTCGTGTTGAAGACGATCTGCACTTGACGGTTGCGGATGGCGTCTTCGATGTGGGGGCGGCCTTCCAGCACCTTGTTGATCTTCTCGGCGACGACGCCGTTTTCGGCGAGGAAGCGGGCCGTGCCCGATGTTGCCATCACCTTGAAGCCGAGGCCGGCGAGGCGCTTGACCGCCGGCAGAATGCCTTTCTTGTCCTCGTCGCGCACCGAGACGAACAGCGTGCCGGAGCGTGGCAGGTCGACGCCGGCGCCCAGCTGGCTCTTGGCGAAGGCCAGCGCGAAATCGCGGTCGAGGCCCATGACCTCGCCGGTCGAGCGCATTTCCGGTCCGAGCAATATGTCGACGCCGGGGAAGCGGGCGAAGGGGAACACCGCTTCCTTGACTGCGATGTGGCCGGGATTCCTGGGGTCTGGCATGGCGCCGTAATGGGCGAAGGCGTCTTCCAGCGTCTCGCCGGCCATGATGCGGGCAGCGATCTTGGCAATCGGACGCCCGATGGTCTTGGCGACGAAGGGCACGGTGCGGGATGCGCGCGGGTTGACCTCCAGCACATAGACCGTGCCGTCCTTGATCGCATATTGCACGTTCATCAGGCCGCCGACATTGAGCGCGCGGGCAAGTGCGGCCGTCTGGCGCTCCAGCTCATCCACCAGCTCCGAAGGCAGCGAGTGCACCGGCAGCGAGCAGGCACTGTCGCCCGAATGGATGCCGGCCTCCTCGATGTGCTCCAATATGCCGGATACGAAGGTCGCCTTGCCGTCGCACAGGCAATCGACATCGACCTCGATGGCGCCTGAGAGATAGGTGTCGAACAGCAGCGGGTTCTTGCCCAGGAGCGTGTTGATCTGTCCGGTCTTGTCGTTGGGGTATTTCTGCTTGATGTCCTCCGGTACCAGGCCGGGCACGGTGTCGAGCAGGTAGGATTGCAGCATGCCCTCGTCATGGATGATCTGCATGGCGCGGCCGCCCAGCACATAGGACGGGCGCACCACCAGCGGGAAGCCGAGCTCGCCGGCGACGAGGCGCGCCTGCTCGACCGAGTAGGCGATACCGTTCTTCGGCTGGGTCAGGCCGAGCTTGTGCAGCAGCTTCTGGAAGCGGTCGCGGTCTTCGGCSAGATCGATCATGTCGGGCGAGGTGCCGAGGATCGGGATGCCGGCCTTTTCYAGTGCATCCGCCAGCTTCAGCGGCGTCTGGCCRCCGAACTGGACGATGACGCCGACCAGTTCGCCCGAGGCCTGCTCGGCGCGCAGGATCTCCAGCACGTCTTCCGCCGTCAGCGGCTCGAAATAGAGCCGGTCCGAGGTGTCGTAGTCGGTCGACACGGTCTCGGGGTTGCAGTTGATCATAATCGCCTCATAGCCGGCGTCGCGCAGCGCAAAGGCCGCGTGGCAGCAGCAATAGTCGAACTCGATACCCTGGCCGATGCGGTTCGGCCCGCCGCCGAGGATGACGACCTTCTTGCGCGCCGACACCTGCGCCTCGTTGGCCAGCGCGCCGGCGAACGGCACTTCATAGGTCGAATACATGTAGGCGGTGGGCGAGGCGAACTCGGCCGCGCAGGTGTCGATGCGCTTGTAGACCGGATGAACGTCGAGCTTTTCGCGGACCTTCGCGATCACTTCGATGTCGGTCCTGGTCAGCGACGCCAGGCGTGCGTCGGAAAAGCCCATCGCCTTCAGCATGCGCAGATTGACGGCGTCCCCGGGGATGCCGTGCTCGCGGATGCGGGCTTCCATGGCGACGATGCCGGCGATCTGCTCGAGGAACCACGGGTCGATCTTGCACATGGCGTGCACGTCTTCCAGCGAGGTGCCCATGCGGATCGCCTGCGCAACCATGCGCAGCCGGTCGGGCGTCGGCGTGCCCAGTGCTGCGCGAATGGCGTTGCGATCGTCGGCATGGTTGGCGATCGCGGTCCCATGGCCGAGGCCGGGGATCTCGATCTCGTCCAAACCTGTCAGGCCGGTTTCGAGACCACGCAGCGCCTTCTGCAGCGATTCCTGGAAAGTGCGGCCGATAGCCATCACTTCGCCGACCGACTTCATGGCGGTGGTCAGCACCGGTTCGGCGCCGGGGAATTTCTCGAAGGCGAAACGCGGGATCTTGGTGACGACGTAGTCGATCGACGGCTCGAACGAGGCCGGCGTGGCGCCGCCGGTGATGTCGTTCTCCAGCTCGTCCAGCGTGTAGCCGACGGCGAGCTTGGCCGCGATCTTGGCGATCGGGAAACCCGTCGCCTTCGAAGCCAGGGCCGACGAGCGCGAGACGCGCGGGTTCATCTCGATGACGACCAGGCGGCCATCGGCCGGGTTGACGGCGAACTGCACGTTGGAACCGCCGGTCTCGACGCCGATCTCGCGCAGCACCGCGATCGAGGCGTTGCGCATCATCTGGTATTCTTTGTCGGTCAGCGTGAGGGCAGGGGCGACGGTGATCGAATCGCCGGTATGCACGCCCATCGGGTCGATGTTCTCGATCGAGCAGACGATGATGCAATTGTCCGCCTTGTCGCGGACGACCTCCATCTCATACTCTTTCCAGCCGAGCACGCTTTCCTCGATCAGCACTTCGGTGGTCGGCGAGGCGTCGAGGCCGGACTGGACGATGTCGTAGAATTCGGCGCGGTTGTAGGCGATGCCGCCGCCGGTGCCGCCCATGGTGAAGGACGGGCGGATGATGGCCGGCAGGCCGACATGGTCGAGCGCCTGGGCTGCGATCGCCATGCCATGGCTGATGTAGCGCTGCTTGCGGTCGCCTTCGCCGAGGTTCCAGCGGGTTTCCAGCGCGTCGAGCGCGGCGTCGAGATCGGCCGGGGCCTCGGCCTTGACGGCGGCGCGCTCGGCCTCGTGCGTCTTGCGGTCGGTATTCTTGACGTCGGTGGCGTTGGCCAGCATCGACTTCGGCGTTTCCAGCCCGATCTTCTTCATCGCCTCGCGAAACAGCGCGCGGTCCTCGGCCTTGTCGATCGCCGTGGCGTCGGCGCCGATCATCTCGACATTGTAGCGGTCGAGCACGCCCATGCGGCGCAGCGACAGAGCGGTGTTGAGCGCAGTCTGGCCGCCCATGGTCGGCAGCAGCGCATCGGGCCGCTCCTTGGCGATGATCTTGGCGACGACTTCGGGCGTGATCGGTTCGATATAGGTGGCGTCGGCCAGTTCCGGATCGGTCATGATGGTGGCCGGGTTGGAATTGACCAGGATGACGCGAAAACCCTCTTCCTTCAGCGCCTTGCACGCCTGGGTGCCGGAATAATCGAACTCGCAGGCCTGGCCGATGACGATGGGGCCGGCCCCGATGATCAGGATCGACTTGATGTCAGTGCGTCTTGGCATGGGCGATAAGTTCCGTTCGGCGGGCGGCTTGCACAAAAAACCGGGACGGGAAGACCCGGCCGGTTGTGCTCGCGATTCTGGTATCAGGCTAGGAGGGCCTTATAGGGAAGAGTTTTGCCCGATGTAACCCCGAAAATGAGGGGCCTCACAACCGAGCAGACAAGCGTCTCGTTCCGTCGCGCCCCCCTCTGCCCTGCCGGGCATCT
>NZ_JBFUDZ010000017.1:0-122540 GCF_056404455.1 Mesorhizobium sp. P2_D1 | reverse complement strand
CACCCACGCACAATCTGTTACTGATCAGATGACGCGCTAATCATCGCGCTGATCCTGGACGAGGGAAAGTAGGTCACTGTTAAGAGCGGCCGAATGGGCAGAGATTTATTCTCGAATGTCAGCTTGCTGGCGTCAGCGGCGGCCTTCGGGGGAAATCATGCAGGACGCGACCGAACCAGTCGAGCCTCGGACCAGGTGACCAGGGCCCCTACCAGCGCGTGCCCTCTGTCCGCTCGCCTACGCCGGGCGAAGGAAATGCACAAGACGCTGAAGATGATGCCAGCAATGGCCGCTGGCGTTTCCGCTACGCTCTGGTCAATGGACGATATTTGCGAGAAGATGAATGCAGTTGCGCCGAAGCTGGGGCTGCGGCCCTCACAAACGAAAGCCGTCGCCTGATGCCGATAAAAGATAGCACCGGGAGGGCCGCGTGAAACGCGCGTTTCTATTTGGGCTCGCGGCCCAGCTAATCTTCATTAGCGCGATCTTTCTACTTTTTGGTGATCTAATGCTGCCAATGACGCGGTCGCCGGTCATTGGCATTGTCGCATTTGGTTTGGGCGTCGCGAGCGCATTTTTCGCTTGGAAGGCGACCCTTCATTCGTCCTGGCTGGTCAAGATCGGGATGTGGATTGCCGGCTTCGTTGCTATCTACGTGGTAATCCCCCTCATCGAAGTCCTCGGCGTGCTGATCATTCCGGTTATTTCAGACTGAGACACTCCTCCATTAGCGGTAGCTTGTATTTCGCCTGAACTGGAGTCATCATGCAGGGTGGTTTCAAGGGGTGAAATGTCATGGAATTCGCCAGTTGCTATGACCAGAGCGGGATCGTTCTTGCGTTCCTAAACATCACTGCGGTGTTCACAATTCTGGCCGCCTTTGCCGGTGCACGGTTGATTGCAATGTCAGGCGGGACGCCTTCCGAACAGATTCAGACCGCGTAAAAATCGCAAGCTCTCAAGGGAACTTGGGCAAGGTCCACCATTATCCGGCGCCAATCAGGCTGACCGTTGGCGAAAGCACCTCACGAATTGACGGCATGAAGCGCTGGCAGTGGGCTGGCGAAAGGCGAGGCGATGAAGCGCGTTTGCCTGGCAGCGCTATTGGTAACGGCCGCTCTGTCTTGCCGAAGAAGATTTCGCCGCCCGTGAAGCAAGGATTGAGTACGCGACGCGGGACGACCACGGCACATTTGTCCATCATTCGGCCCAGTGCCTTTTTTGGCATCGCCGCATGAGTGGGATGAGCATCGACGGAGATGTCGTGGGACACATCATCGTGGACTGAGCCGTTCACCGCGGGTTGGATTTGTCGGGGTGCTCGCGTCCAGGTTTCCTTGCCGGCTCGATCTTGCAGGCTCCATCTTGCAGGCTCCAAGGAGGCACCGAGCCAGGCAGACGCCATCAAAAACAACGAGAGGCAGGCGCGACGGCGGCCTGTATCATTTTAATACAATCCCCAATTTGTAGACTCGCGCGGTGCACCGGCATTTAGCTAGTCCTGCGCGGGCCAAGGGGAAAAACGCCCGCTGCACGGGAGGAAGCAATGTCTGTGCAAAAGGACGATTATCGAACGAACAGGGCCGACTATGCGATTGCCGCGAAGCATGGCGCGGAAGGCGATCGCGATGAGCTGCTGGCAAGAAAAAAGACAGCCTTGTGGCTGAGAGACAGGCGATCCGCCAGATTGACCGCAAACCCGTCGGAAAGCAGGCCAGGGCCGAAGGCCAGGCCGCGCGGTTAGTGCATGTGCCCAAAAGTGGCCCGGTTTTGGGATAAACGAAATGCACAACACAAAGACCCAAAGCGCGTCGCCTGAATACGTTCAAATGCGACGCGCTTTGGCTGGCGATGGCGGCATCTAAACAAGGCTCGCGCCGCCGCTGACTCGTTATGTCAGGCATTTTGACGCTGCATTTACCATCTCAGGTCCACGGACCATGGTCCAGCTTGCGACAGTGCGGTAACAGGCGCACTCTTCGAAATGAACCCGACGACAAGGGCCTGTGATCGCAACTCTTTCGCGGCCAGGCCCTTTGTCTTATTACGACCAATGCATTGCCTGACAACGATGTCGTGGGAGCACCGATTTGTTCGTTGATTACTATGAACTTTTGGAAATCAGTCCGAACGCCAACTCGGAAACGATAGAACGGATATTTCGTTATTTTGCCATGCGCTACCATCCCGACAACCGGGATACCGGGGACGAATCCCGCTTTAGTGAAATCATAGATGCCCACAATACGCTCAAAGATCCGGTCAAGCGCGCGCAGTACGACATCGAGTATAAAGAGCATTTGAACATTCGCCGCGGCTTGAGCGAGGAAGCCAGCAACGCCAAAGGCATAGAACGGGATGCCGTCATTCAGGCCAAAGTGCTCTCGTTGCTCTATGTCAAACGCCGACAAGACGTCAACAATCCCGGCATTGGCGATACAGAACTCGAACGCATGGCAGACTGCCCGCGTGAACATCTGGAGTTTCATCTTTGGTATCTAAAAGCCAAAGGCTGGATAGGAAGGATAGAGAACGGGACGTTCGCGATCACCGTGGAAGGCATCGATCGCACCCATACCGAACATCGTCGTGATCCCACCACCAGACTGCTGGATCATACAAGCTGAAGCGGCAGCTCGCCGTGCTGTAGTTCCACGCCGCCGAAGTGCCTCGCGCATCCTGGCACTTCTCCGCTCGTCAGGTTGGGCAATGCGGATTGGTTTTTTAGCGACCGCGAAACCAAGGTCGCACTTCCGCGTTGAAGCTCATCCAACATGGAGCTCGACGAATGGATTCGGCAACCGCGGCAGTGATGCTTTTGCTTTCGTGCAGCCCGGGGGGAGAAGCTTCCGTGTGCAAACCCATCGATACGTCGTCGACGATGTACACATCGCTTGACCAGTGCCGGGCTTCACTGGTGCGGAGGCTGGCAAGCTCTCCCAACGGCGAGATCGTCGGAAGGTGCAAGTCGATCGACCCGAACGTCACCGCATCCCTGCCTGCGCAATACACGACGGTCGTGGTCAAGCGAGGAATCGGGCAAGGCACCGTGACCAGCTATCTCGTGCCACGCGAGACGAAATGAAAAGAGGCGGTGCCGGAAGCGCGTGGCCGCTTGGCCACCCTGAAGATAATCCCGCAAAGGCAAAACCGGGCGAGCTGCATCATCGATGATAAAGCAACTCGCCGGGGCAGCCCCAACGCCCTCCCCAGCGAGCCAGTTGCTCCGCGTAGAACGAGAAATGGAGCAACTGGAGCCCTATACGAACCCAGGCTCCAATAAGTTTCACCTCCAGCCATCCTGAAACCATTTTGTCGAACCTGCGTTGACGACCGGGGCGCCGTCACACACAGGAGACATCCCATGACCGTCAACTGCCGCATCTCGATCGACAATCGGCCGGAAGCCACCGATGCCGTCTTCCAGGCGGTTCCCCGGATCGGCGAAAGCGTTTCGCTGTCGATCAACGGAAATGCGCAGGACCTGCGGGTATCGCGTGTGGTGCATGTGACGAATGGCACGCTGGAAGGTGCGGCGATCGTCGTCGAAGTGACGACCAGCATCCTGTAGGGGTCGAGAGCAGTCGGGTCCCGGCCTGTCGCCAGCGCCCACTGCCGTTTGCGACCAACTGACCAGCTCAGTTGCGACCTACTCCTTGTTGCCCTCGGCAATCCCATTGCCGTCGGTGGGCAGGATTCCAAAATCCTGCGACTTCACCCCCTGCTCCGCCGTCAGGAACCCGTCCGAGGCCAGACCGCGCCGCAGCAGTTCCCTGACTGCGGCCGAGCGGCTCGGCATGCGCTTGTCATATCGCCAGTTCTCCAGCGCGGCCAGTTCATCGGCCGTCAGCATGATCTGCAGTCGTTCGGGGCGTTCCAGTTCAGCCATGGCGCTTCCTCGCTCAGGACCAAGAATGTGTTGAGTTAGTATCTGTCTCACTCGGCTTATAATTATGATAGGCCGCATTATGCGTCAAGACCCTGCGATGGGTGAACGGTGTTTCCCACACATGATAAGCATCAAACGCCGGCTGCGCATTTGTGTAACTATGCTAACTAACTGATTTAATTGAGTATTTTGTATATTTCACTTGCCATGAGTTTACGCCCGGCGCATAGTGCACTCTGAACAGAAAACCGATCCCTTTGGGAGGTTTCGATGCGATATGATTACTCGGCGCGCTTGCGCGATGACGTCAATTCAGCGGTCCTGACGGCATTCAGGACGGCGGGCATCGTCAACATCTCGATGGTTGCGGAGCAGGTCAGGATCAGGAATCTGGCCGAGAATGTCGCCCTCGAGGACATTGAACGCCTGGTCCTGCAGGCGGCTCAACTCATTGGCGCGGCAATCGAATTCGACGGCATGGCCGGTTTGCTCGTGGATGACCTTGCCGACGCAGATGGCGAGCGCATTTCCCCGCTTGACCTGCCTCATCTGGCCTCGATCCAATAGGCAGCCAAAACGGCGGGCTGCCTGTAAGCGCTGCGCCATTCGACCAGACGCAGGACGCTGCCGGCCTGCACCATGCCTTGCGGCGCTGTGCACCTGAGGCGGCTTTTACTCGAAACGGCTGCGACATTAACCACGTTGCCATCAGCATGGACCCCAAGCGGGTGTTGAACGTTTCCCATTATGGAAAATCACCAACACCGATTCTATTGCCACATCGAGACAGACGGAACCTGGGCGGTTTGGGATCGTATTGCCAATGCGCCGGCGAGCTTGGGCGGGCGGGACCTGATTGGTTGCACATCCCAGCGAGCCAACGCCGCTGAAGGCGTGCTGACGCGGATCTATGACAACGGATTGGATGCAGTTGCCGCTCGGATATCAGGGATAGCGCATTCTCGTCAGGGGTAGCGCAGTCTCGACTTAGCTACCCACTGGCCGGGCCAGGGATCCTGCTTCAATAGATTTGTACGCCAAGTCGCTCGTTCCGTCTCCACCGCACCACGGCACGATAGCTGGCGTCATCCGCGGGCACGTGAAGGACGAAACGGTCGGGAATTGTTACGCCTGGGTCCACCCGCAACTCCGCGCCGTGAACGTGCTGATTCCTGACCGAGCAACTGATCCTGGCATCGTCCGTGATGATGGTCGCCTCCTTCAGAACGATGCCCCGCGCATCAGAGCGTCGTTCTACTGGCGGATCCGTGGGGCTCATCGTTCATTCCTCCTGGAACCCTGCAAGGCGGCGTGCCGCAGATCTTCCTTGTCACGCAATGGGGATTCATGCCGGCCCAATTGTTCGGGCCGCTTCTTCTTCGAGCTTCACAAGCTTTGCCCGGATCTCTTCCGGTTCGGCATGCTCCAACCCGACAACGTCGTTTCGGGTTTCGTCAAGGGCAATGATGATCTCATTGAGTTTGGCGTGGATGGCGGCGGTGTCGCGATAGCCCTGTATGAGGACAACACCGGTGATCACGATGGCCGCGACCGAGAGGGCATAGGTAACCGCATTTGTCAGGCCGAAAGGCACCAGCGCAGTGCAAAGTACCATGGCTATGAGCATTACATAGAAACCCGGGGGCCGGGAAAGAAAGTCGGCCGCGACGAACAGGAAGCGGTTCATGCTAACCGTCCCCGTTCCCGACTAGCCAAGCCTCGAGATCGCGCCGGCAGCCTGCCATATTGTCCATCATAACCTGGCCAAGGCGAAGACAGCGATCAGCGCGGTGACCGCCACGCAGACAGGCACTGCCAGGAGCATGCCCGCCTCCAAAAACCGGGTCTCTTTGTCTGTGAACATTAGTGATTCCTCATATGACTGCAACGGAGAAATGCACGGAGCCCGCTTCCCGAAATAGATCGCGAAGCGGGCTCGCCTGCTGCGGCAGATCTACTCGATGATCTGCACGACCTTGCGTGTATCAGGATCCACGAGAACGGCGTGGTCGCCGACGACCGTGTACTTGTATTTGACGTCGGGCACCTCGATGGCGTGAAGCTCCACCGTGTCCGGAAGGGCGGTGCCGACGTTGAGTTCGACACCCAGCAGGCTGACGGATGCGAGCTTCTGCTTGTGGATGTATTCGCGAACCACCGTCTGCTGTTCCGGCTTGAGAATTACGACGTCTCCCGCGAAGGCAGCACCAATTCCAGCGACGAGCGCGAGGCCTGCGACTGCACTGACAAGATATTTCTTCATGACAAAATCTTTCCTTCTTGCGCCAATTTGGCAGCCAGGTTTGACTGCCAATCACGAGTCAGCAACGAGCCCCACAGCATTGCGTTCCGCCGCTCAGGCTAAGGTCCGGGGGTGGTACGACTGAAGTCTTAGCGGGCAACCTATGCCTGGCCGATACGTTAGAACCGCGCGAGAACCGGGGCGCCGAGCACGAGCCCTTTTCGTCGGCATCAACCGAGAGTCCACCATTTCCCCACACAGCGGGGTACCACCTCTAGCGTCCCCGCAGCGGCGGCGTGGCGTTTCCCACAGCGAGGCGAACAGTGACCTGTATCCAGAGACCGAGCACACATGACGACGACACCCGACCCGCAAATGACAACCATGCTCGTGTCCCGGAGGTGCTTTCCGTGCTTGATCTCATCCCCTCTCCCGACGACCACGAGCTTGCTGATATTGTCAGGCGCACAGAGCGCCTTGCGATGGCGTTGGTCATCGGAATGGCGATTTGCTTGATCTCCGCACCGGCAGTCTATCTTACCCTGGCCTACTACTCTCACTGACACATAAGGGCTGAGACTTGAGGGTTTGCTCGCCGCACAGGTGCGGCGAGCAAACCCTATCAGCGCAGGAAGGGACGTGGCTGCGCCGATCGGAAAAGTTCGAGGTCGATCCTTGGAGGTCGGTCAGCCGAAGGTAATTCCAATCACCATAAAAGTGATGGCAACCGCGAAGATCGGTGCGAGCAACCAGCGTGCCTGGCCAACACTCCTATCCATAGCTTCCTCCAGCAAATCTGCAGCGGACAACGACCGTGAGAGCTGACTGTTCCCGGCGGCGCCACCGGCAAGACCATTGCGGTTTGTGATCGGACTTAGGTCGCATGCGCCGCTCGACCCAAGCCCAACCCGGGAACATTCGCGGGTGGAACAAGTCGCGCCATCGGAAATTATCCCGTCGCCCAACAGGAGGAGGACGTTGTGAAAGGTCTGCGCAGTCTCCTTGCCGAACTGTCTTTGAGCTGGCTCAGGCGCCACAAGGCGCAAGCGCCGCAAACCGCCAACCTTAAGACCGCGACCCCCAAGACCTTGAACACGGTCAAAGCCGCGCCCCGCAAAGCTGAACACAAGACAAGGCAGCGTCCGGCCCACAAGCCCAAGCCACTGTCTTCCCGCGACGTGGCCTCGAACATGTGAAGACAGCGCGGCCGAAAGGCTGTGGGAAATGAGCGAGCGGCCGCTATAGTCTGGTGATCCCCCCACCGGAGAACGCCAGCCATGACCCTGAAAACCCACAAGCTCGGCAGCCAAGGGCTGCAGGTCTCGGCCATCGGCCTTGGCTGCATGGGCATGAGCCAGTCCTACGGTCCGGCCGACGAGGGCGAATCCATCGCTACCCTGCACCGCGCCATCGAACTCGGCTGCACCTTCCTCGACACCGCCGAGGTCTATGGCCCTCATACCAACGAGGCCCTGCTCGGCCGGGCGCTGAAGGGCAAGCGCGACCAGGTGACCATCGCCACCAAATTCGGCTTCCGCATCGAAAACGGCAAGCAGCTCGATGGAACCGACAGCCGGCCCGAGCATATCCGCGCGGCTGTGGAAGGCTCGCTCGGCCGGCTCGCCACCGACCATATCGACCTGCTCTACCAGCACCGCGTCGACCCGGCAGTGCCGATCGAGGATGTCGCCGGCGCGGTCGGCGAATTGGTCGCCCAAGGCAAGGTGCGGTTCTTCGGCCTGTCCGAGGCAGGTGCGGCCAACATCCGCCGCGCGCATGCCGTCTATCCGGTGTCGGCGGTGCAGAGCGAGTATTCGCTGTGGGAGCGCAATCTGGAGCCGCAGATCATCCCGCTGCTCGGCGAACTCGGCATCGGCCTGGTGCCGTTCTCGCCGCTCGGCCGCGGTTTCCTCACCGGCGAGGTTAGCCGTGCGGAAAACTATCCCGAGGGCGATTACCGCCGCAACGACCCGCGCTACCAGGGCGAGAACTACGACGCCAATGTCGAGGCAGCGGCCAAGGTGCGCGACATCGCGGCGGCCAAAGGCGTCAAGCCCGGCCAGGTCGCGCTGGCCTGGCTGCTGCACAAGGGCACCGGTTTTGGCATCGACATCGTGCCGATCCCCGGCACCAAGCGGAGGAAATACCTGGAGGAGAATATCGCCGCCGTCGCAATCAAGCTCGATGCCGCCGAGATGGCCGCCCTCGACGAAGCGCTGGCGCCGGGCAAAATCTCGGGCCCGCGCTACGGCCAGCGCGGGTTGGCGATGGTCGACCGGTAGGGGTCTGGCCATAGCCGGCGGAAATCTGAGCCATTCCAATAACCCGGAAATACCAACCGGGAGCGCGAGGATTTAAGCGCAGCGCCTCTGCGCACGCTTTCGACTGGCTTTAGCCCGGTGCGGGGCAGCCACAGGGTGGACATTTCAGCCCACATGGAAAATGATCATGTTGCCCTGCACAACACTGCAGTGCTCTGATCTCGACGAACAAGCCTGAGCGTAGAAGCGGATCAACCGACCTCCGGGTCCAGCCAGCGAGGACGCAAATGGACACCCTTGAGGATGCGCAATGGCATCGCGACGCGGGCGGGCAACCCGCTCGATCGGCCGGCTGGCTTGCCCGCGCCGCCGTGTCGGCGGCATTCCTGCTCGGCATGGCTTTCAGCAGCACTGCTTTTGCGCAGGACCAGCCGCTACCCGTGGTGACGGCGGCCAAGCCGGTGGTCCGTGAAATCGTCGAAGACGACGAGTTCGTCGGGCGATTCGAAGCCGTCGACCAGGTCGCCATCCGCTCGCGCGTCAGCGGCTATCTGGACAAGGTCAGCTTCCAGGACGGCGCACTGGTCAACAAGGGCGACCTGCTCTTCACCATCGACCAGCGTCCGTACCAGGCGGCTTATGATGCCGCCAAATCACAAGTGGACGTCGCCAAGAGTCTGCTCGAATTCTCCAAGATGCAGCTGGATCGCGCCGACGAACTCGCCAAGACCGGCAATATCTCAACCTCGACCGTCGACGACCGCCGGCGGGAATACCTTTCGGCGCAGGCGCAGATGCAGGGCGCGGCGGCTGCGCTGAGGACGGCCAGCCTGAACATGGAATTCACCGAGATCAAGGCGCCCTTGTCCGGCCGCATCGACCGCCGGCTGGTGTCGGTCGGCAACCTCGTGCAGCCGGATTCCACCTTGCTGACGACCATCGTTACGCGCGATCCGATCGACTTCTATTTCGACGTCGATGAGCGCCTGTATTTCAGCTACGCCCGCGACGCGAAGGAGCGCGGCGGCAGCATGCAGGAAGGCGACAGCGGGCTCGAGGTGGTGGTTCGCGTCGCCGACCGCGCGGAGGCGGTATTCAAAGGCAAGCTCGATTTTGCCGAGAACCGGATCGACAACGCGACCGGCACCATGCGGGTGCGTGCAACGTTTCCCAACGCCGACGGCATTCTCCAGCCAGGCATGTTCGGGCGCATCAACGTGCCGGGGTCGCTGCCGCATAGCGGCGTGCTGGTGCCCGACGAGGCGATCGGCGCCGATCAGGATCGCCGCATCGTGTTCCTGGTGGATGAGGCCGGGATGGTGACGGCGAAGCCCGTGCGCACCGGCCCGCTTCTCGACGGCTACCGGGTGATCCGCCAGGGCCTGACCGGCGACGAGACGATCATCGTCAACGGGCTGATGCACGCCAGGCCCGGCACCAAGGTGAAGGTCGAGATGGTGACGTTGCCGCCCAAGGCCGAGACCGCCGGGTTGCAGCAATGAGGTTCGCACATTTCTTTGTCGACCGTCCGATCTTCGCATCGGTCGTTTCGATCGTCCTGCTGATCCTCGGCGGGATTGCTTATACCCAGCTGCCGGTCGCCCAATATCCCGAGATCGCGCCGCCGACCATCGTCGTTCGCGCGCAGTATCCGGGCGCCGACGCCGAGACGATCGCAGCGACGGTGGCAACGCCGATCGAGCAGGAGATCAACGGCGTCGAGGGCATGCTCTACATGTCGTCCTATTCGTCGGGCGACGGGGCAATGGCGCTGACCATCACCTTCAAGCTGGGCACCGATCTCGACCAGGCGCAGGTGCTGGTGCAGAACCGCGTGTCGATCGCTCAGCCGCGCCTGCCCGAAGAAGTCCGCCGCCTCGGCATCACCACCACCAAGAGCTCGCCCGACCTGATGATGGTCGTGCACATGCTGTCGCCCGACAATACCTACGACCAGCTCTACGTCTCGAACTACGCCCGCTCGCAGGTGCGCGACATACTGCTCAGACTCGACGGCGTCGGCGACCTCACCATCTTCGGCGAACGCGAATATTCGCTGCGCATCTGGCTCGATCCGGAAAAACTGTCCGCCCTGGGGATGACCTCGGGCGATGTGGTGCAAGCGCTGCGCGACCAGAACGTCCAGGTGTCGGGCGGCTCGATCGGTGCGCCGCCGACCAATACCGGCACGGCGTTCCAGTACACGGTCACCACGCAAGGCCGCTTCAACGACGCACGCGACTTCCGATACGTGATCGTCAAATCGGCCGACGACGGCCGCCTGATCTCGCTGCAGGACGTGGCGCGCATCGAGCTCGGCGCCAAGGATTACGTCACCAACTCCTATCTCAACGGCAAACCGGCGGTGGCGCTCGCCATCTTCCAGCGGCCGGGCACCAATGCCCTCGCCGCAGCCGCGCAGATCCAGGACAAGATGAAGGAGCTTTCCCGCGACTTCCCGAAGGGGTTGAGCTACGACATCGTCTACAATCCGACCGAGTTCGTCGCCGAGTCGATCCAGGAGGTCTACAAGACGATCCTCGAGGCGATGGTGCTTGTCATCATCGTCATCATCGTCTTCCTGCAATCGTGGCGCATGGCGATCGTGCCGATCGTGGCGATCCCCGTGTCGCTGATCGGCACGCTGGCGGTGCTCTACGCCGCCGGCTTCTCGCTCAACATGCTGACGCTGTTCGGCCTCGTTCTGGCGATCGGCATCGTCGTCGACGATGCGATCGTCGTGGTCGAGAACGTCGAGCGCAATATCGCCAGAGGGCTGGCGCCCAATCCTGCGTCGCACCTGACCATGGACGAAGTCGGAACGGCGGTCATCGCGATCTCGCTGGTGCTGATAGCCGTGTTCGTACCGACAGCCTTCATCCCCGGCATTTCTGGGCAGTTCTACCTGCAGTTTGCGATCACCATCGCGGTGTCGACGGCGATCTCGGCATTCAATTCGCTGACGCTCTCGCCGGCGCTGGCCGCACTGCTGTTCAAGCCGCACCACGCCGCGGCGGCGCCGCCGCGCTTTTTCCTGGCACGGTTCGCACGCGCGCTCGCCGACGGCTTCAATCGCGGCTTCGACAGGGTCGCCCATTGGTATTCGAGCATCATCCGCGTTCTGGTCGGCTCGTGGATAACGATCGGCGCCATGCTGGCCGTTTTCGCTGCCCTCATCTGCGCCACGGTCTACATGGTGCAGGCGGTGCCGCGCGGTTTCATTCCGACGCTCGACCAGGGCTATGCGATCGTCGTCGTCCAACTGCCGGACGGCGCCTCTCTGTCGAGGACCGATGCCGTCATTAAGCAGGCGTCGCAGATCATCCAGAAAACGCCAGGCGTCGACTACGCCGTCGCCTTCGCCGGCTTCTCCGGCGCGACCTTCACCAACGCCAGCAATGCGGGCGTGATCTTCGCCAGGTTCAAGCCGTTTGACGAGCGACTGAAAGCCGGCCAGTCGGCGACCAAGGTCATCGGCAATCTGTTCGGCAGCCTGCAAACCATCAAGGAAGCCTTCATCATCGCACTGCCGCCGCCGCCGATCCGCGGCGTCGGCAATGCCGGCGGCTTCAAGCTGCTGATCCAGGAGCGCAACAGCGCCGACATGCGGCAGGTCCTGGCGCTTGCCAACGACATCGCCGGCCAGGCCAACAAGACGCCGGGGCTGACGGGCGTGTTCACGACGTTCTCCGCGTCGAGCCCGCAATTCTTCCTGGCGATCGATCGCGACAAGGCGCGCATCCTGAACGTGCCGATCCCCAACATCTTCGAGACGCTGTCGATCAATTTGGGCACCGCCTACGTCAACGACTTCAATGCTTTCGGGCGCGTCTACCAGGTGCGGGCGCAGGCCGACCAGGCGTTCCGCCTCGATCGCGCCGACATCTTGAAACTGAAGGTGCGCTCGGCGACCGGCGCGCTGGTTCCGCTCGGCACGTTGATCGAGATCCGCGACGTCACCGGCCCGGCGCTGGTCCAGCGCTACAACATGTACGTCTCGGTGCCGCTGCAGGGCAACGCCGCGCCCGGCGTTTCCACGGGCGACGCGCTGGCATTGATGGAAGGGATCACGGCAAAGACGCTGCCGGCCGGTACCTCCTATGAATGGACCGAGCTCGCCTATCAGGAGCGCAACACCGGCAATGCCGCTGTCTATATCTTCGGACTGTCGGTGCTGTTCGTGTTCCTGGCGCTGGCGGCGCAATATGAAAGCTGGGTGCTACCGTTCGCCATTGTGCTGGTGGTGCCGCTCGGCGTGCTCGCGGCGTTGATCGGCGTGTCTTTCCGAGGGCTGGACAACAACATCCTCGTGCAGATCGGCCTCATCGTGCTGATCGGGCTTGCCGCCAAGAACGCGATCCTGATCGTCGAATTCGCGCGGCAGGCGGAGGAACGCGGCCTGTCGGCCGCCGAGGCTGCCGTCGAAGCTTGCCGGCTCAGGCTGCGGCCGATCCTGATGACCGCCTTCTCGTTCATCCTCGGCGTCGTGCCGCTGATGATCGCAACGGGCCCGGGCGCGGAAATGCGCCAGTCGCTCGGCACCGCGGTGTTCTCCGGCATGCTCGGCGTCACCTTCGTCGGCCTGTTCCTGACGCCGGTGTTCTACGTCACGCTCAGGTCGCTGTTTTCACGGCGCAAGCCCCGTGCCGAGGCCGCGCCTTCGGGGCCGGCAGAGGCGCCATCGGAGACGGCCGCCAAGTAGGTTACGAATTCGCCGCAGCGGGCGCGGCTTTATCGGCGCGGCGCAGCAACGATCCCGGTAGCGACGCGCAGTATTGACCTTAACCTGGGAGGAGTAGGGAGATCTTCACGCGCGGCGCGAAAAAACAACGCAAATACAGCTGATTGGTTACGACGTAGGTATTCTCGCAGATATGGTATTGGTCGTCCGGGGATTCCTGCACGCGGTCCCGTGGGATGATGAAGTTATGCGGCAGGTAAATGTAACCGCCGTCGCCCCTCATCCGCACCGAAGAACGAGGTATGGCGCGGCAATCAGAACCACCGCAACACTTGAATTTCGTCTGCGGATCGAACTTGTTTTCGTACCAATCATGGGCGCTGGCGACTGTTGCGGCGGCGATACACACCGCCGTGACGATGAACCTTCGCATGGCCTTCCTCAACTATCTGGCAGGCGCTGCTCCTTCGAGCGTCCATGTATATTAGCGTTCCTTTAGAAATGCCATTGACCCTCGGCTGACTGGCGCAAGCCGGTCCCATTGCCAACTTTCCCGCACCCAATATTCCTGTGAAGGATGATCTTGGTTTTGAGGCCAACTACCGCCCACAATCCAAAGGCTTCAACGGTTTTTATGCGGCCAATTGGCTTCTGCCGGCCGCATACGGTCGGCTGTCACTCCGGCAACCCCGCGAACCGCATCTGCTTGATCCAGCGGTCGAGGCTTCCGGGTGCGGTCCAAATCTTGTCCCACTCCCTGCGTTCTTTACTGATGGATTCACTGGGAGTGTTTTGGAGGAAAACCGTAAGCGCTTCCTTTGCCTCTCGTTTGTTTCCTAGACAAGCCTGGATCCCCGCAAGCATGCGCTGTGCGCCGCTCGGGATTCTGGACATTTTCCGCATCGCCGCCAGCGCTGCCCCACAATCATTCTTTTCCCAGAGCGCCCAGCCCATCTGCCAGTGGAACCAGTCAGGGTGGAAGGGATCGATGCCCTTGGCCTGCTCGATCCGATCGATCGCTTCGTCGGCGCGGCCAACATACAACAGCACGTTCGTACTCATGACGAGGATATGCGAGTCGCTGGGGTTCAAGGCGATCGCCTGATCGTACTGGGCAAGGGCCTGCTCGACCTCTCCGGCTTCGGTTTGGATGCTGGCGAGGACCTCATGCGCTCCAGCGTCATCAGGAGCGAGCAGGATGGCCTTGTCGGCGTTTTCGGCAGCGAGTTTCAACGCCTCGTCCCGGTTGTGTTCCTGCGCGTGCCACCCGAATACCGCGTCATTGCGATAGGACCAGGCCAGCCCGATATAGCCGAACTGGGAGTTCGGATCCGCTCCGATCGCCTTGAGGCTGAACTGCCTTAACTGACCATTCCCCTCGGCTGAGATATCCTCTCCGATCTTGGCCCTCCCCATCAGGTAATAGCGGAGCGCGCTGACCTGCGCGGCGTCGCTCCTTGGCAGCGGGCGCTCGATGCTCTGCCCGACCCGATCCGCAAGGGTTCGGATGATCTCCTCCTGGACGACGAAAAGATCGCCAATCTCCCGGTTGTAGGTGTTGGCCCACACATGCGATCCATCATGCGCATTCAGCAACTGCGCGGTCACTTTCAGCCGGTCTCCAATCTTCTGCTGGCTGCCTTCGAGCAGGTAGTCGACGCCGAGTTCATCTCCGATCTGTCTAATGTCAACCGCCTGGCCGCGGTACTTGAAGCTCGAGTTCCGGGCGATGACGGCATAGGTCTTGCTCCGCGCAAGCTCGGTGATGATCCCCTCGGCAACGGCATCACTGAGATATCCCTTGTCCCCGCCAGCACTGAAGTCGTCGAAGGCAAGGATTGCAATCCTCGGCATGTCGCTCGAACGAACTGGGGCGGCTCGCCATGTTTCCGCGCCGTAGTATGCGCCGATCGCTGCCGCGACGAGCACGATCGCAGCAAGAATGAGCCCGCGTTGCGAAAACCGTGTCTTGGCTCGTTCCACGCCGGCCGCGGCGTTTGCGTCCGCCGCCTCGGATGGATCGGCATTCAGTCGGTAGCCTCTCTTGGGCAAGGTTTCCACGATCGCATGCGCGTCGTCCCCCAATGCGCGGCGAATATCGGCAATGCATTGGGTCAGGCTGTCATCGGTCACGAAGGTATCGGGCCAGACCGCGCGCATCAGCGCGTCCTTGGACACGATCTCGCCCGGTCGCGCCGCGAGCACGCAGAGCACCTCGGTGGACTGGCTGCGAAGGTCGACCGCTTTACCTTCGGCGGTTCGGAGTTGTTTGCTTTTCGTCAGCGAGAAAAATCCGCCGAATGTGATCGTTTCAGCAGGTTTCGGGTCAATTTCAGGAGCCTTTCGGGACATTTCACCCTCTTGGCGCGCTCCCTAGCTTATCCCTTTCGGCCTTCGCTTCCAAGTGATCCCACCAGTGCCGGATTGGACGGGAGGATGACATGAAACGCGCCAAGCTCATCATCGCTCTCGCTCTTCTCGTGACAGCGCCAACGGCTGCGAAAGCGGATTCCCGCATCGCGAAACTCTGCGGCTCTGACCATGTCATCGAGGCGGCCTCAGACGACGTCCGTCCCAACCCCGGCGGTTACTATGCCGCCAGCCTTAGGTCGATGGACGACTGCATGTTCACCGCCTTCGCTGTCACAATCCTTCTGACCGACCAGGGGGAGCTGGTCAGGATCCCCCAAGTGAAACCCATGACCTCCATGGCCGAGTGCAGAGCTTGGACCCATCAACAGGAGTTCATGCGCGTACTCCCCGGCTATCTCGCCAGCTTCCATTACTGCGACTACGCACTGGAGGCATCAAAACCGTGACCTTGCAGGTTCCTGGCTGTTCACGCTTGGCCCGAAGCATCGCACCAGTCCCGGCGGGACCAAGGTCGTCGAGATCGGACCCCGTCCCAGCCGGTCAGCACGAGCGCATATTTGCTGCGCGTAATCGCGCCGGTGCGCCCGGTGCCAAGACGCCCCTAGCTCGCGGTTGCTGCCTGAACCTTCTTGGGCGCGGCCC
Source organism: Mesorhizobium sp. P2_D1 (assembly GCF_056404455.1). Lineage (NCBI taxonomy): Bacteria > Pseudomonadati > Pseudomonadota > Alphaproteobacteria > Hyphomicrobiales > Phyllobacteriaceae > Mesorhizobium > Mesorhizobium sp. P2_D1. The sequence continues at coordinate 106,452 of NZ_JBFUDZ010000017.1, read as the reverse complement.
GCTGCCGGCGCATGCGACGTTTGGTGACGAGCTTGAGGGCAACCGGCGGCTCGGTTGACAGCGCGCCGACCACGGCGTCGACCATGCCATAGGCAACGAAATCCGCGTTCATGTCCTGGGCCAGCCTGGCGGTCGCCTCCTTGTCGTCATTGCCGGTTTCCGACCAGAACACGATGCCCACCCGCAGCGCCGCCTTCGCACGCTTCAGCCGGCGAACCAGGAAACGCGCGTGCTTGACGGAATCCCGGTTCAGGAAGCTGATCACGACGGTGTCGATGGCATCGAGTTCGAGGCGGCGGATGCTCGCCGGTTCCATCTCGGCGAAGCCCGCTTTCGATGCTGTCGCACCCTGCACTTCCAGCACCTGTGCCAGCATCGCGGCCGCGGCATCGTCGAGTTCGCCTCGCCCACCGGCACAAAGCACCGACATGTCAGTGCCATCGGGAAGGTCGGCCTCGTCCACGCCGGCGCCATCGCCATTATCGCCGGGGTCCCCGGCCTCGGCCGGGTCATCCTCCTCGGCCGCTTCCTGTTGCGCCTCATCGTCGAGGTTGGCCACCAGCGTCAGGGCACTGTCCGCCACCTGCCGTCTTTGCAGGTCGCCCATGACGCCGCGCACACGGTCGCGCTCGCCCAGCAGAAGTGCCGGAATGGCCACCTTGTCGTAGAATTCGAACAGATATTTCTCTTCCAGCATCTCCTCGGCGTGGTCGGTGGCTTCCTCCGGATCGCCAGCCAGCAGCCGCTGGTAGAGGCGCGCATGGGGCTCGAGCACGGGCTCGTTGCCGAACAGCACGTCGAGGAATTCGAACTGCGGCACGTGCCTGCCGAGCACTACCAGGCAGACGGTGAGCGGCGTCGACAGGACCAGCCCGAGCGGCCCCCAGAGCCACGTCCAGAAGATGGCCGCCACGATGATCGCCAGCGATGACAGCCCCGTTCGCGAGCCGTAAAGCCAGGGTTCGACGACGTTGCCGGTGACGAGTTCCATCACCACGAACAGGGCGGCCGTCCACAGGACGAGCGACCAGCCGGGTGCCACGGCCAGCGCCAGGAACAGCGGCAAAAGCATGCCGATGGCCGGACCGATATAGGGAACGAAACGCAGCGCCAGCGCCAGCAGCCCCCACAGCAGTGCATTGGGAATGCCGAGGATCCACAGTCCGAGCGCAATCGGTATGGCGTAGACGATGTTGACGACCAACTGCATGAGCAGATAGCGGCCCACCCGCTTGGCTGCATCCTGCAGCGCCTCGGTGGTGCGGTGAAGGTCGCCATAGCCGACAAGCCGGATGAAGCGGTCGCGCAGATCCTCCCGTTCGAGCAGCATGAAAATAACCACGACGATGATCAGTCCKGCCGATCCGAGCGGGCTGATCAGCGGACCGACGATGCTCTGCAGGACTTCGAGCGGCTTTTGGCGCGCGACGATCTCGACGGGCACCGGCTCGCGCGCCGGCTTGTCCGGAGTGGCCGCGGGCGGCGAAGCGTCCTGCCTGTCTATCTCCTGTCCGACACGCTCGACCACGTCGCTCAACCTGGCAATGATGCCTCCCCCGACGCCGGTTTCCTTGAGTGAACGGATCTTGGTCAGGATGTTGATCTGGTAGGTCGGGATGTTCTGTGCCAGTTCGCTGACCTGCGAGGCGACAATGAAGCTGAACAGGGCGAGTGCCGCGAAAGCGCTGAGAACGCTGACGATGACAGCCGCGATCCTGGGGATGCCGACGCGTTTCAGCGCCGCGACCAGCGGCGCGAGCGCGAAGGTCAGCAACAGCGCGATGGCGATCGGCAGGAAAACCTCGCGTCCGAAATACAGCGCCGCCACCGTCGTGACGGTGGTTGCCACATTGGGCAATGAGGTTCGCGGGTGGGGCGCGGCGGCCGAAAGAATGTCCTCCAACCCATGCGCCGGAGACGCCATGCCGTTTCGACGATTGGTCGCCACTTGGTCTCTCCCCTGCCAACGGTCATGATCGGGCATATTGAGCCGGCGTGCAACTTTCGCCGGTGACGAACTGCTCGTCACCGGCTGCAGGTCGATGATCGGGATGGCGCGAGATGGCCGCGCGACGAAGCAATGGCGCCGGGAAATCTCCGGCCAGTGCTATCCCGGCCGCGCCCTGGCGATGGGGTAGAACGAGCACGTTGGGCCAGAAAAGAAAATTCATGTCCCTCGGTAGATCAACTGCACCGAGAACTGTATTCCCCCAGTCTGACCATAGCTGTCCCCTTGTCGCAGGGACGGTTCTGTGTACTTTCGAAAATCCTCTGGAGAAGACCCGGCATGAGACTTGCAGTGTTAGTCGCGTTGGCCACGGCAGCAACTGGATGTGTGAGCTCTCCTGTCGAATATGGAGCGTCGCTTTCGACGCAAGACCCGAAATGGGTATCGCCTGAATGTCAACAGGCCCGTATCGACGCTTCGAACTATGATGCTCGCGAAAAGGAGCATCCCGGTTGGGGGACTGGTGTCTTCCTTGGCCCCTACGGACTAGGGCTCGCAGCAGCCATCAAGGAGCACGAGCAAAAGGAGCGAAAGATCTTCGCCCGCGAAATCCATTTGCGGTGCTCAAGTTTGCCGCTGCCGAAGGAACTCGAGGGCGAGCCGAGCCCCCCGGCCACGACAAAGTATCCATAAGCCAAAGTTGGGCGACGATCCTCACGCTACAGTGATTGGCGGCGATGCAACCTCGCGCCGCCAGAAGCGTTTACGACTGCAACGCAGTCGAGGTTCCAATGCAAACCGCATGGTTCTCCAAACCCGTGGTGGTTTCGGTCGGCGTCACCGGGTCCACCCGCAACCTGTCCAACACCGAGCAGGCCGTCGAATTGCTCACGACACATTGGCGCGATGCCGGCAGCCTGAAACATCAGTCCGCGCTGCGCGCCTGCCGCCGGGCAACGAGCGGCGAGGTGTCCCCCGATATCGCCAGGGAGGCGTTTGTCGAGGCCGCGCGCGAGGCGCATATCCTGGTCGAGTAAGCCGGGTCGGGTAAGCTGGTTGCATTCACGGACAATAGCGGCCGTTCACAATTTCGTGATCGAAGGAACCGTTTGAAACGGAAGGCGTTTTTTTTCAGACGTCTTTTTGTCAGGCAACCTTAGGAGGCGTTTATGCGTAACATGAACCTCGTCACCCTCGCCCTGATCATCCTTGGCGGTCTGAACTTCCTGTCCATGGGTGTAACGGGCTATGACGTAATCGGCACTGTCCTCGGCGGCGCCATGCTGGCCCGCCTGGCCTATCTGATCATCGGCCTTGCGGCCATATGGCAGCTCATGCCAGGCTTCCAGAGCTTTACGGTTGGCGAAGTCGATGCCGAAAGGCATCTCCATCATCATCCGTGACCGGTAAGATGCGGGGCGGCGGAAAACCCGCCGCCTCACATCCCGTAAAGGCCAATCAGGCCGCCGGCATCAACGTTCCCTCAGGAAGGCTTTAGACCGTTCGCGCGTCATGCCTGGCCAGCGCGTGCTCGATCAGCACGTCGATGGTGTGGCTGTAGCCTGTGCCTGATGCCGCCAGCGCCTTGGCATACATCGAGATGTCGGTGAAGCCGGGAATGGTGTTGACCTCGTTGACGAGCAGCGAACCGTCGGCGCGCAGGAAGAAATCAACGCGCGCCATGGCTTCGCAGCCGAGCGCCTGGAAGGCGCGCCGTGCCATGTCGCGTGCCATGTCGGCAACCGCGGCCGGGACATCGGCGGGCACCTTGACCACCGCGCCGTCGGCATCGAGATATTTGGCCTCATAGGTGTAGAAGCCGTGCTTGCCGGCGGGAATGATCTCGCCGGGCAGCGACACCGTCAGCGTGCCGTCGGCTCGCTGCAGGACCGAGCACTCGATCTCGCGTCCCTCGACAAATTCTTCCACCAAAACCTTGTTATCATGGTGGAAAGCCGCCTCGACGGCGTCGGCGAAACTGGCGCCGTCGACAGCCCTGCTCACCCCGAAGGACGAGCCCTGGCGCGCCGGCTTGACGAAGACCGGCAGACCCAGCCTTGCCCTGACGTCGTCGAAGGACACAGGCTCGCCACCCAGCAAGGTGGCGGAGCGGGCGACGGCAAGGCCGGCTTCGCGCATCAGCCGCTTGGCGACATCCTTGTCCATGGCGGCGGCCGAGGCGAGGATGCCGCAACCGACATAGGCGACATCGGCGACTTCCGCATAGCCCTGCACCGAACCGTCCTCGCCGAACGGCCCGTGCAGCACGGGAAAGACGACATCGACGGGGTCGGGCTGCGTTCCATCCCGCGACACGGCGACCAGCGTTCCCTTGCCGCCGGGCAACAGCGCGACCTCCACGCCGTCCTCGGACACCGGAGCCCCTGCCGCATCGCCGAGGGACGAAGCTTGCAGCAGCCATCTGCCGTCCCTGGAAATGGCGATCGGCACGATCTCGTAGCGCGTCCGGTCGATTGCCTTCAGCACATTGGCGGCCGAAAGGCGCGACACGTCATGTTCGGCCGAACGCCCGCCATAGAGGATGGCCACCCTTGTCTTGCCCGTCATCGAAATCCCTCAACTGTCAAAAAATCAAATCGCAACCGCAATGCCGCGATTGGCGAAGAAGCGGTCGAAATCGACCGGTGCCAACACTGCGTTCTCCTGTGTGGCGCTGGTATGGCCGGACGGATTGTGAAAGCGGAAACCCTGGTCCGACGCCGCGGTGACCAGCACCAGATGGCCTCCCTTCGCCGGCGGCTCGCGCTCGGGCCAGCGGATCCAGCTGCTGACCGAGGCGATGAAGAACCGCGACCGCGCCAGGATCGCCGGAATGTCCGATGTCGCGACATTGGTTATCACTTCGGCCCGCAGGCCGAAGGTCTCCCGCACGAAGCTGACGAAGGGTGCATAGATCAGCCCCTTGATCGATCCCTCGTTGACGACATAGCCGCCATAGGAGGTGCAGCGCCTGGCGAGCTCGATCGTCGGCACGATCTCGCCGCGCGTCGCCAGGATCATCTTCAGGCACGCCATGCCGCAGATATTGGCGGCCCAGACCGCGTATTCGTCCGGTGTCTCAGCCCCCGAATTTTGCCACAGCGGATCGCGCCGCAGCGCGACGTCAGCACCTTCGGCGAGCACCTCCATGGTCATGTCCGGCGTTTCCCACTGGCTGAAAAACGGCACGGTTTCAGACAGTGGGCTCATGCGCTTCCTCGATCAGATTCGGATTCTCGTAAACGAGATACACGGCGATTGGAAAGCCACCCAGAGACCGTTGCGAAATTCGCCCTGGCGGTGGAGGTTTCGAGAACCGGAGCGGCGCGGACATTTGGGTCTGTGAGCACCGGAAGCGCAGAAAACGCAGTTAGATGGCCGCCGGAGTAGAATTTCCCAATAGTCTCTCAGAAGGTGATCGTCACGGACGCGGCGCTTCGCTTTGCCGGGCCGTGATGCACCGCCTCGATGTTGTTGCCGTCCGGATCGAGCAGGAAGGCGGCGTAGTAGCCGGGATGATAGGGCCGCTCGCCCGGCGCGCCATTGTCCGTGCCGCCGGCTGCGAGCCCGGCCTTGTAGAACGCATCGACCATGGCGTGGTCCCTTGCCTGGAAAGCGAGATGATGACGGCCGGTGAGCTTTCCCTGCGCGGCCCGACTGTCGGCGCTGGAAACGAACAGTTCGTCGGCCCAGAAATAGTCGTCGTCGACACCGCCGATCGGAACATCGAGCACCTGCAGGACCGCCTCGTAGAAACGCCGGCTGGCGGCGAGGTCCCTCACCACCAACTGGATATGATCGATAAGCCGGCCGCGATGCAGTTCCATGAAAATTCCTCCTTGTGAGCTTGCGAACTTAGGTCCGCACAGGGTGTCGTCAACACAGGTGCTTGCCGACCGCCAGGTCCCACCACACGTCCGGGCATGGAGCCCGCGGTCGATCCTTCAAACGGAAAAGCCCGCCGGGAGGGGGATCCGACGGGCCTTTGGAAAGCTGGTACCGAGCTTTCAGATGTCTGACGGGGGGTCAGACACTGTGAGAACTTTTATGTGCCGCAGAGGTTCCACTCGAACAAAAAAGATTGCCAACGGGTCGTCGAATTCACGCAAATTCAAGCGTGCAGGCGATTTCTTTTCGCAAAACCCCTCTCCGCCGGAACTTTCCCCGCCAAGGCAAGTTTTGAGGCGCGGCTGGGAGGAATCAAATTGGACAGTTTTCAGAGGCTTGAGGCGCTGGTCGACAGCGCCGGCGTCGACGATGTCGAAGAAGCAAACGCCTTGCTGCATCGCTTCAAGGGCAGATCGCAGAAGATCGCGACGGCTATCGACGAATTCATGCTGGATTTCATGACACTGGTCTTCGTCGTCGAAACCGGCGAGGAAGAGTTCGAAAAGCCAATCCGCAAGCTGGCTCGCAGCCGGCTTTCGAAGCTCAATCACATGGTGAACGTGGCGGCATAGGTGCGCCCGGCGCGGGCTTCACCCCTTCAGGATGGCCGCCAGCCGCGGTATGCCCTCGCTCACCGCGCGCCGGTCGGCGAGCGTGAAGGAGAGCCGCAGCGTATTGCGCCCGGTTGCGTCGGCAAAGAACGCGCTGCCGGGCACGAAGGCGACGCGCGCCTCCTTCACCGCTCGCGCCAGAAGTGCCGTGGCGTCGGCGCCCTCTGGCAGCGTAGCCCAGACGAACATGCCGCCTTCCGGGCGGCTCCAGCTCACGCCTTCAGGCATATTGGCTTCAAGTGCTGCGAGCAGGCCGTCGCGGCGCTCGCGGTAGGCGCCGATGAGCTTTTCCACCTGGCCGTCGAATACGGCTTCGGCGACGCGGTGCATCACCACCTGGTTGATCGATGGGCTGTGCAAGTCGGAGGCCTGTTTCATCAGCACCAGCTTCTCGACGATATGGCGCGGCGCGCAAACCCAGCCGACGCGCATGCCCGGCGACAGTATCTTCGAGAACGAGCCGCAATAAAGCGTGCGCGCCTTGTCGATGGAGCCGGAGCGAGCACAGTCGAGCGCCAGGATCGGCGGCACGCCCTCGCCATCATAGCGCAGCGCGCGATAGGCGGCATCCTCGATGACGGCGATGTCGAGTTCGCCGGCAAGGTCGAGCACCGCCTCGCGCTGCTGGCGGTTCAAGGTTTGGCCGGTCGGGTTGGCGAAATCCGGCACCAGATAGGCGAACTTGACCTTGCCGCCATTCGCGGCGGCGGCCGCGTGATAGGCCGCCGGCGTCATGTTGCCGCCTTCGACCGTCAGCCGGTCGTAGCGCGGCTCGTAGGCGTTGAACGCCTGCAGCGCGCCGAGATAGGTCGGCCATGTCACTAGTGCGGTATCGCCCGGCGACAGGAACAGTTTGCCGAGATAATCGAGCGCCTGCTGCGAGCCGGAGGTGATGAAGATGTTGGCCTCGTCGCAGGCGACGCCGAGTTTGCCCATCTGCCCGGCCAGCCAGCGCCGCAACGGCAGATAGCCTTCCGAAACCTGGTACTGCAGCGCCGCGCCCGCCTCGCCGCCGCCGAGCACCGAGGCATAGGCGTCGCGGATCGCCTCGGCCGGAAACAGCGCCGGATCGGGAATGCCGCCGGCAAACGAGATGATGTCGGGCTGGTCGAGCAGCTTCAGGAGTTCGCGGATTTCGGACGCCTTCATGCGCGACGAGCGCGAAGCCAACAGATTCATCAAGGTCAAGGCGCGCCTCCCGCGACAATTTTGATATAGGTCAACCTGGCTGACCTATATCAGGTCTCCCCGGCAATTTGAATAGAGCCTGACAGCCTTCCGCTATACGCCAGTTGGCGCCGGCCCGGAACTATGCCGAACTTCACAAGGTTTTCTTGTAGCCGAGATGGCTGCCGGTGAAGCCGAGATCCTCGTAGAAGCGGTGCGCGTCCGCGCGCGACCTGTCGGTGGTGAGCTGGACCAGGCTGCAGCCGCGCGCCCGGCATTTTCCGATCGCCCATTCGATCATCTGCCTGCCGATGCCGCCCGAGCGCCGGTGGCCGGCGATGCGGACCGCCTCGATCTGCCCACGCCAGGCGCCCTTGTGCGAGAGGCCGGCAAGAAAGGTGATCTGCAAGGTGCCGATCACTTCGGCGCCGTCCACGGCCACCGCCAGCAGCTGATTGGGATCGGCGTCGATGGCATTGAAGGCATCGACATAACCGCGCGCCAGCGGCAGCGAGGCGTCCTCACGGCCGGCACCCAGCGGATCGTCGGCCAGCATGGCGACGATATCAGGCAGGTCAGAGGCTTGCGCTCGGCGGAATTCGATCATGGTTGCATGACTTACCGCAGGCGATTGCGCGCCTGCATCAGGGCGAACCCCAGCAGGTTCTCGCCGCGCCACAAAAGCGGATTGGCTGCTTTCTCGTCATCCGCGGCAAGTCCAATGCCCCACCCGGTCCATGGGGCTCGCTTCAACCAGGATCTGCTCACCGGTCGACAGCAAATATTCGCGCAGGGCCGCATTCTGCCGGAATTTCTCAAAGCTCCCCTCGCCCACAATGCGCCGCTTCTCCGCGTCCCACCTGCCTTCGTCGAAGCCGCGCACCTGGCGGCCGAGCTGCTTCGCCTGCTTCGGGCTTCCCGCCTGCACGATCTGTGCCGCCGTTTCGTCATCGCCGAACAGCCTCGCCTTCTCGGCCATCATCCAATGTTCAGCTGTCGGATAGCTACGTCCAGCCACCGTGAACGAGGCATGCCACCACTGGCTGAAGCAGGACGCGCTGATGCGGCCGTCCCTGGACGGCTGATGCCCCCAGAAGAACAGGAATTTGAGCCGGGACTTGGAGCGGAAGGCTTCCTCGAGCCGGGAGCGATCGTAAATCATGGGCATGAAAGAACAGAGCCAGAGGCCGGCTTGTCAATACCGATAGCGTCGGCGTGGGTTGCACGTTGGGCAACGGCCAGGGCCGGCGCCGCCCCTCATCTGCCTGCCGGCATCTTCTCCCCGTATAGTGACGGGGAGAAGGACGCCGTCACCGATGGATTTCGCCAATCGCCAGCGTTGCAGAAAAAGCGCCGACGTTGAAGCTGCCCCTTTCTCCCCGTCACTATACGGGGAGAAATGTCCGGCAGGACAATGAGGGGCAGCGCCAGTGTTTGAGGTTCAGCGACCAGGCTCCACGAACCCGGCAGGCAATTCAATCCGCATCCCCAGCCTTAGCCTTGCCGCACTGCGCAAGCACCTTGCCTATAGCCGCGCTCGAGCCCTTCAGCGGGAAACTGGTCTGGCCGTATTTTGCGGCGCTGACCAGCACATCGCCTTTCCCACGCAGCAGATCCAGCAGCGGATCGGCTTTGGCCAGGTTCACCACGAAGTAGTTGTACATGGCTTCGAGCTGCAGCGTCTTCGTCACCGTCTTGCCGTCGGCCTTGAAGTCGAACGAGCCGCTGATGCCGGGCTCCAGTTGCTGGCCGATGGCGCCGAGGTCGTAGCTCAGCACCGGCGTGTCGAAACAGGCCAGCATCAGATGCGCATCGCCTTTCGGCCCGCCGCAGACCGAGGCGGTCAGCACGCTGCCGCCCTCGTCCTCCTCCATCTCAGCGCTCCAGCCGCCGCAGGACGCGGCCAACGCCGGCTGTACGGCCTGCAAGGCCGCCACCATACCCGCGACGATCAGATATCTCATGACTTCCCCCTCAGGCATTTGCGGCCGCACCCATCGGCATTCTATAGGAAAAGCGGTTCCGTGGCATAGCCCGTCGCGGCGTGCGATCCTGATTGTGCGGAGAGCGGTGTTGAGAGCCTGTGTTCGTCTGTGCCTGTCGCTGGCCGCCCTGTTGGGCTTGCCGCTCGCCGCCCATGCCGACTGGAAGCCGGTCGAGAAGGTCGAGACCTACGCCATATCAGGCCAGTCCGGGCCAGAGCTCTACCGCTCGATCGGCGACAACGGACCGAAGGTCGGCATTGCCCGCGCCATCGCCCACACCAATTTCAAGCTGACCTGGACCAGGGACTATCAGGCGCGAGCGGGAGCCTGCGTGCTGGTCTCGGCACGGCCGAAGCTCATCATCACCTACACCTTGCCCAGCCCCTCCTCGCCACTGCCGCCAGCAATCCAGAAGAATTGGGAGGTTTTCATTGCCGGCGTCAGCGCCCATGAGAAGGTCCACGGCGCAACCATTGTCGACATGGTGCGCAAGATCGAAGCGGCGACCGTCGGCCTCAGCGTCGCCGACGACCCCAAATGCAGCAAGATCCGCGCCGAGATGACGAAGCGCCTGTCCGGACTGTCTCAGGCACAGCGACAGGCGAGCCGCGATTTCGACCGCATCGAACTCGGCCAGGGCGGCAATCTGCAAAAACTCATCCTTGCCCTGGTCAACGGCGGCTGAAGCTAGCCTCGAGCCTCCGAAACCAGACCGTCGAGAAGCGCAGCACCTTCCGGCCAGTCGCCCAGGCCACTCTGCGCATTGATGTGGCCGAACGCGCCGATGACGGCATGGCCGCTGCCCCACTGCTTCGCCCTCGCCTCGGCATAGTCCGCAGCGCCATAGGGATCGTTGGTGCTGGTCACCACCAGCGAGGCAAACCGCAGCCGGCCCTCGGGAATTTTGGCAAAGGCCATGCCGTAGGCCGGGAACACGGCCGCCGTCGGATCGGGAACACCGACCAGCAAGGCCGCCTGGACCGGGCGCCGCGAGATCTTCTGCCAATGCGCGATCAGCAGGCAGGACAGGCTGTGCGCGACCAGCACCGGCGGCTCCGGCGCCTCGATCACGGCAGCCTCGAGCGCCGCCAGCCAGTCGGTGAAATCCGGCAGGTCCCAGCTCGAGGGCTGGAACCGACGCATCGCCGGATTGGCGCTTTCCCAGCGCGATTGCCAGTGGGCTGGGCCCGAACCGCCGCTGCCGGGCAGGATGATGAAATGCGTCATGTCGCCTTGCTCCTATCTCTTGAAGGAGGATGGTGGCGTCTTGCAACGATCCCGGGAATGGGAAATCATCGTAAAAGTCACGGCATTTCCGATGGATTCAAGGTGACCATGAAAAACAACGAAGAGCGCGCGCCGCTCGACCCGACCGACATCGCCATTGTCGAAGCCATGCAGGAAAACGGCCGCATCGGCATGTCCGAGCTTGGCCGCCGGGTCGGCCTGTCGCAGCCGGCTACCTCCGAGCGGGTGAAACGGCTGGAGGAGCGCGGCGTCATTGCCGGCTACACCGCGGTGATCGATCCGGCCGCACTTGGCCTCGGCATGATGGCGATCATCCGGGTGCGCACCACGCATGAGCACATCCGGCCCTGCCTGAAGCAGTTCGCCGAGATGCCGCAGATCACCGAGGTGCACCGGTTGACCGGCGAAGACTGCTTCATCCTGAAAGTGGTCGTCCCCTCGCCGGCGCAGCTTGAAACCATCGTCGACGCGGTGGCGCGCCATGGCGCGGCCACCACGGCGCTGGTGTTGCGCAGCGAGGCGCCGAAGCCGATAGGCCGCGACCTGATCCGGAGATCAGGCGGCTTAGGGCAAAGGCGTCTCGCCGCACCGAGGTCCTGAGCTGCCCTAGCGGCTGAGATCGAGTGCCGCGCTCAAATCGCCCATCGGCGGCTGGTCGTTGTTGCGCAGCGCCTTGTCGCGGGCGACGATGCCGGGCAGCACCGGTAAATCGTAACGCGCGGTGATGAAGCGCAGGATCGACGTCGTGTCGTATTGCGTGTGGTCGACAGTACCCATCTTCGCATAGGGCGAGATGATGAAGGCGGGGATGCGGTTGCCCGGCCCCCAACGGTCGGCCTTCGGCGGCGCGACATGGTCCCAGAAACCGCCATTCTCGTCATAGGTGACGACCACCAGCATGTGGCTCCATTGCGGGCTTTTCTCCAGGTGCGAGACGACGTCGGCGAGATGTTGGTCGCCGCTCGCCACATCGGCGTAGCCGCCATGCTCGTTGAGATTGCCTTGCGGCTTGTAGAAACTCACCGCCGGCAGCTTGCCGTCGTCGATCGCCTTGATGAATTCGGTCCCGTCGAGGCCGCCATCCCTAAGATGTTCGGCCCGCGCGGTCGTGCCGGGCGCGTATGCCGCAAAATAGTTGAATGGCTGGTGGTGGAACTGGAAGTTCGGCACAGGCGTCGCGTTCTTGCCGTCGAGCGTTGCCTGCCAGGCGCCGGAATACCAGGCCCAGCTGACGCCCTTCAGCGACAACAGATCGCCGATGGTGATGTCGTGCTGCGGCGGCAGCGTAGTCGGCTGCGCCGGATCGGCCAGTGCCTTGTCGCCGCCTTCGGCCGGCTTGTTGGCGCTCGGCTGATAGGGCGGCTGCATGGTGTTGACGGCGTGGAAGTCTGGCGTGATGGCGCCGTCATTGACGAATTTCGGCGCCCCGCCGAGGGCAGAGGCCGGCGAGTTGTCGGCGACCTTCAGCGTCGTGCCGTCGGCTTCGACCACGGCGATTTGCCCCTTCACCGGACTGGTGTCGGCATTTGGATAGACCGGAACGCAGGCGCAGGCGAGCATGATATGGTTGAGGAAGGAGCCGCCGAAGGCGCCCTGGAAGAAATTGTCGGCCAAAACGTATTTCTTCGCCACCGCCCACATCGGCAGCACCGAGCCGTCATAATGACCCATCACCAGGCCGCCGGAATCGGCCCAGGCGACGAACTTGTCGTTCTTCCCGCCGTCGATCTGCATCTGCTCCTGATAGAAGCGGTGCCAGAGGTCGCGCGTGATGACGGAGGTCTTCTCGTTGAAGCCGCTGGCGTCGTCGATGGCGAAGCTGGCATTGCTGAGATGGGCCGTCTGCGCCTCGGTCACCGGCGGCGTCACGCCCTTGGCGGTCAGACCACCCCAGGCCGGCGGCAGTTCGCTCAGCGGCTTGCCGTCGCGGTCGAGCTGGCGCACCTGGCCGGCCGAAAGGTTGGCCAGGCCGTTGGCGCCGGGGAAGCCGCCATAGAGATTATCGAAGCTGCGGTTTTCGGCATAGATGACGACGACGGTGTCGATCTTGTCGAAGCCGGGAGGGGCTGCGTTGGCTGTAGCCGGAATCGAGGCCAGCGCCGTGCCGGCCAGGCAAAGCGAGGTGAAAAGCGTGAACCGCGTCATGGGAGGTCCTCATGGCTAGGGTGATGGCTAGAGGGCAGTGTATGGCTTGGGGGCGACGAGCCATGGCTTCGGACGCTAGGTCGATGCTTTGTCACCTTTGTGACATTTATCGCCTATCCGAACACGGTTGCGTGAGCGGGTGGACCGGTCATCAATCCGTTGCAGTGCGGACCTAATTGCGGAACAAATCGGACTGAACCTTATGACCGCAAGACGATGGAACGGTTGATGATCGCGACCGCCGCGGCATCGATGTTTGGCCTCGCCACCATCCTGCCCGGCAACGCCGTCAGCGCCGGTAGCGGCAGTGTCCATCCCGGACCGATGTCGCGCGCGGATGCCTTCGCTCGGGCGCAGGCGCTGACAGCGCTTGGCCGAAAGATGTTCTTCGACCCGTCGCTGTCGGCTTCAGGCAAACAATCCTGCTCGTCCTGCCATGATCCGCACCATGCCTTCGGTCCGGCCTCGGCGGCACCGGTCGAGATGGGCGGTCCGAAGCTGGACCAGCCCGGACTGCGCGCCGTGCCCTCGCTTCGATACCTTCAGGCGGTACCAGCCTTCACAGAGCATTTCTACGATTCCGAGGATGAAGGCGACGAAAGCGTCGACAACGGCCCAACCGGCGGCCTGACCTGGGACGGCCGCGCCGACCGCGGCCGCGACCAGGCCAAGATCCCGCTGCTGTCGCCATTCGAGATGGCCAACAAGGATGCCGCCGCCGTCACCGCCGGATTGCGCAAGTCCATCTATGCCGATGAATTCAAGGCCGCCTTCGGCGACACCGTGTTCGACCACCCGGACGACGCCTTCGACGCCGCTGCCGAGGCGCTCGGCACTTTCGAGCAGAGCAGCACCGACTTCTACCCCTATTCCAGCCGCTACGACGCCTTCCTCGCCGGCAAGGCGACGCTGTCGGCGCAGGAATTGCGCGGGCGCGCGCTGTTCGAGGACGAAACCAAGGGCAATTGCGCCAGTTGCCACCTGAGCGAACCCGCCAATGACGGCGAGCCGCCGCAATTCACCGATTTCGGCCTGATCGCCGTCGCCGTGCCGCGCAACCCGGCCATCCCGGCCAATGCCGACCCCGCCTATTTCGATCTCGGCCTGTGCGGGCCGCTCAGGACCGACTTCCATGGCCGGGCTGAGTATTGCGGCCTGTTTCGCACGCCGACGCTGCGCAACGTCGCGCTGCGCAAAAGCTTCTTCCACAACGGCTACTTCCACACGCTGCGCGACGCGGTTGCCTTCTATGCCAGCCGCGACAGCGATCCCGGCCATTGGTATCCCAAGAACGCCGACGGCACGATCCGGCAAAATGACGATTTGCCAAAGGCTTACTGGGCCAACCTCAACCATGACCCGCCCTTCGGCAAGAAGCCCGGCGACAAACCGGCACTGACCGACCCCGAAATCGACGACATCGTCGCCTTCCTGCAAACGCTGACCGATGCCGATCAGCAGGCCGGGGCGGTACCGGCGAACTGATTGCCTGGACCTTGCGCATGCCCAATCCCGCTTTCTCGCACCCGCAAAACAGGTTTATGGATCTTGCCGGATTTGGTGTGTGGCGGCGCTGGGGCCGCAAGGAAGGGCATTGGTTATTGGCGCTTACTCATTAGCGCTTCCTAAACTGCTCTGGGGTATCCCTTACCAATTGATGGTGGGACGCCGATGAACGCATTCTGGCGAGCAGTCGGATTTGTTGTGATCCTTGTGACCGGCGCAGCGATGCTGGCGGCCTTGCATATCGACGCCCAGCGGAACTTCGCGCTTGCCAAGGAACGCTACATCGAGAACTCCCAGGCGGCAGCCAGGACAACCGCCAAGACGGTCGAAGACGCCTTGCGGGCCGTCTACGAGAATGTGCGAACGCTGAGCTACCTGCCAAGCGTCCGAAACCTCGACCGGCATGGCACCAACCTCGGCGACGAGGGCCGCGCGACAATCCAGCAGATCTACAACAATCTCGCCAACAACGTCTCCATTTCCGAGGTCTACTTCCTGCCGCTGGATTTCGACCCCGACCGCTTCGATGCCGTGACCGGAAAGCTCGAGGAGCCGATCCTCCAGTTCGACCAGCTGATCGTGAATGCCAGGGCGCGGTCCGACGCTGCAGCCGCAAAGTCCGCAAAGCTTGACGAGAACGCGCTGACCCGGCCCGCCGAAGAAGTCGAGACCTATGAGTACCAGGAACTGGCCAAACAGCTCGCCTGGCTGAAGGCGAACTATCCGAATTCGAGCGCCATTGACGGGCTGAATGTGCCGATCATCGGCACCAAGGAGCTCATCACCTGCGACAACACAGATTTCATCCACACCGGCAATGACGCGGATCGCTCCGGTTTCATCCTTTCGGTCCCGGTCTTCGGCCAGGATGGCAGCCTGCGCGGCTCCGTCTCGGCAATCATGCTCACCTCGGCGCTGAGGAAACTGTTGCCGAGCAGCGACTATGTCATCGTCAATTCAGGCTACGGATTTGAATCCGACCAGCACAAGATGTCGACGGCCCTGGCGGCGGATTCCCGTGCCTTCACGGCGGCCGACCCCAATCTGATCTATTCCGAAGTCATCCCGCTCTCGCTCAACGATCCCAGAAGCGCCTGGCGTCTCTGGGCCGGTTTCCCCAACAGCAGATACGACAGCAACATGGACGCCCTGTCGGTGCGGCAATTCGAACTGGCTGGTTATGCGGCGGTCGCGGTGGTCACGCTGCTGGCGCTGGCCTGCTGGTATGCGATCGGACGCACGATGATGATGCAGACCAATGCCGCCGAGACTTTGGAGCGGCGGGTCGAGGAACGCACCGCCGAGATCCAGCACCTTGCCACGCATGACATTCTCACCGGCCTGCCCAACCGGGGCCTCCTGGCCGACACGATGGACGAGGCACTGAGAAGCCTCAGGGACGGCGAGAAGCTGGCCGTCCATTGCGTCGATCTCGACCGTTTCAAACCGGTCAATGACACCCTCGGCCATCCGATCGGCGATGAGGTTCTCGGTGCGGTGGCGAGGCGCCTGAAGCAGCAGGCGGGTGAAACCGCCATGGTCGCGCGAACCGGGGGAGACGAGTTCGTCATCCTCCAGCTCCTGATCGATGGCGACGACGAGGCGGGTGTGCTGGCGAGCCGGGTCATTCATGCCCTGGCCGGCGAATTCTTGATACAGGGCCACAAGATCAACATCGGCAGCAGCATCGGCATCGCTGTCTTCCCGGACGACGGACAAAGTTCGGAAATCCTCATCCGCAATGCCGACCTGGCCTTGTACAAAGCCAAGATGGAAGGCCGTGGGACCTGCAGGTCGTTCGAGCCGGGAATGGACGCAAGACTGCAGGAGCGGCGCCAACTCGAATCCGAACTGGCTCTCGGCGTCACAAACGAGCAGTTCGTCGTGTACTATCAACCGCTGCACGACGCCAAGACCTCGAAACTCACCGGCTTCGAAGCCCTGGTGCGATGGAACCATCCGCGCCTCGGCCTGCTGCCGCCGGCGGAATTCATCCCGATGGCCGAGGAGACGGGCGTCATCGACACGCTTGGCGAGTGGATCATGCAGCGGGCTTGCGCCGACGCCGCCAAATGGCCCCTGCCCGTCAAGGTCGCGGTCAATCTCTCGCCCGCCCAGTTCAAACAGCAGGGGCTGCCGCTTCAGGTTGCCGCGGCGCTCGCGGCTTCGAACCTGCTGCCGTCACGGCTCGAGCTGGAGATCACCGAATCGGTGCTGCTGGCGCACAATGAAAACACCATAAACACGCTGTACAGCCTGCGCGACCTCGGCATCAGCATCGCCATGGACGATTTCGGCACCGGCTATTCCTCGCTGAGCTATCTCAGGTCGTTCCCGTTCAACCGCATCAAGATCGATCGCAGCTTCGTCAGCCTGATGTGCGAGAGCGGCGAAAGCCGGGCAATCGTCAAGGCCGTCGCCGAACTCGGCGCAACGCTAGGCATGACCACGACCGCGGAAGGCGTCGAGACCGAGGACCAGTTCAGGCTGGTCAGGGAGAATGGCTGCACGGATGTCCAGGGCTGGTACTTCGGCCGTCCAATGCCGGCTTCCGAGCTTCATTCGCTTTTCGAACAGCCCGAACTGCAAGATGCCTTGACCGCATAAGCAGCACAAACGGGGGCAAGTAAGTGAGCACCGGAAGCGCAGGGAACCGTCGTTTACAGGCCGGCATCACCTGAATATCAACAAACCCTATTGCGTGTCGGCATTCGCCTTCAACTCCGCCCGCTTCTCGTCCGACACCACGGCGAGATCCAGCACCTTTTGCAGGCCGGCGGCGTGGCGGAAGCTGGGCTCGCTCTGCACGCCGCCGGTGACGGCGTCAACGAAACGCTGGTAGTTGGTTGGCACCGAGCCGGCGTCGAGCTCTTCCCATTTGGCATTCTCGACATTGTCGCCGACGCAGGCCTTGAGCAGCGAGCCGTCGAGATTGTGCACCACCTCGATGCCGCCCTTGTCGCCATAGATGCGCAGTCGCAGTTCGTTGAGATGGCCGGTCGCCCAGCGACTGGCATGCACCACGCCGAAGGYGCCGTTGGAAAAATCCAGCGTCATGGCGAAGCTGTCATTGGCATCGAGTTCGTAGTCGCCGATGCGGTTGCCGGGCGCCTTGTCGAAGGCGCGCAGCCGGCAGAATACATGGTCGATGTCGAGAGCCGCACCATAGCTGGCGAAATCGAGGATGTGGATGCCGACATCGCCGAGCACGCCATTCGAGCCGTGGCCGCGCGACAGGCGCCAGAGCCATTTCGGATCGGTGTGCCAGTCGCCCCAGAATTTCGACACCAGCCAGCTTTGCAGATAGGACGCCTCGACGTGCCTGACCGTGCCGATTTCCCCCGCCTGCACCATCTGGCGGGCCTTCTGCAGCGCCGCGACATTGCGATAGGTGAGGTTCACCATGTTGACGAGGCCGGCAGCCTCGGCGGCGTCGGCCATCTCGGTGGCCTTGCCGAAGTTCTCGGCCAGCGGCTTCTCGCACAGCACTGGCTTGCCGGCGGCGATCAGCGCCATGGTCGTCGGATGATGAATGCGGTCCGGCGTGACATTGGCCACCGCATCGAAGCCGCCCCATTTCAGCGCCTCCTCCAGCGAGGTGAAGCGGTTGGGGATGTTGAAGCCGTCGGCGAATTGGCCAACGCGCGCCGCATCGACATCGACGGCACCGACGATGTCGACACCTTCGATGGCGCCGAACCGCCTTGCATGTTCCTGCGCCATCCAGCCGGTGCCGAGTATCATAAGCCGCATTTCTTGCTCCTTGGAATATTCAGAATCCGTCGTCTCAGAGGCGCTGCCAGATCGCCTTCAGCGGCGAACGCATGGCTTGCTCGATCGCCCGCAACTGCTCGCTGGCCAAGGAGGTCACTCCCGGATTGACGACCGTCAACGCGCAGACACCGAACGCCGCCGGCCAGACGTAGCGCAGATCGTTCAGCGACGCGGGCTTATGGCAGCACGGCGTGGTGACGGACAGGTCGGCGAAGCCTGCCGCGAAGGCCTGGTCCATGGCACCGCCCCACCATTCCTCGATGTCGCCGCCGCAGAACGGGCAATGGACGCTTTCCGTATTTGCTCCGGCGTCGAAAAACGTCACCCCCTCTTCGGATTCGACGGCGACATGCTCAGCCTGCGGGAACAGTCCGCGCGCAACATTCACGGCCGCGGCGGCAGCCGGCTCGTCGGGGTGCCAGTGCGGATCATGAGGCACCAGACGCAGATAGGTGTCGGACATGGTGCTCCTCCCGGTCGGCGCCTCAGATAGCGCGAATGATGCCGCCGTCGACGCGGATGTTCTGGCCGGTGATGTAGCCGGCGCCGTCGGACGCCAGGAAGGCGATGGTCGCGGCGACCTCTTCCGAGGTGCCGTAGCGCTGCATCGGCACGCTGTCGCGGCGCTCCTCGGTGGCCGGCAGGCTGTCGATCCAGCCGGGCAGCACGTTGTTCATGCGCACATTGTCTGGTGCATAGGTGTTGGCGAAGATCTTGGTGTAGGCGGCAAGCCCGGCCCGGAACACCGCCGAGGTCGGAAACATCGGGCTCGGCTCGACCACCCAGGCGGTCGAGATGTTGATGATGGCCCCGCCCTTCTGCTTGACCATCTGCGGTGCCACGATGCGCACCGGCCGGATGACGTTGAGCAGATAGACATCCATGCCGGTGTGCCATTGCTCGTCCGTAATCTCGAGGATCGGCGCGCGCGGCCCGTGGCCGCCGCTGTTGACCAGCACGTCGATGCGGCCATAGCGCTCCAGCGTCAGGTCGACGAGGCGTTGCAGATCGTCATTCGACTGGTTGGAGCCGGTGACGCCGAGCCCGCCAAGCTCCTTGGCCAGCGCTTCGCCCTTGCCGGACGAGGACAGGATCGCGACGTTGAAGCCATCCGCCGCAAGGCGCTTCGCCGCCGCCGCACCCATGCCGCTGCCGCCAGCCACGACGACAGCTGTTTTTTCTGAACTCATCTGATTTTTCCTTCTCGGGTTGGCGGGCGCGAAGCCTTGGCAGTTGGCGGTGTATAGCCGGTTTCGTCAGCCAGTTCGAACCAGAAAGCCTGAACCAGCATGCAGAAAAACTCTCCCATGGCGCTGCGAGTTCAGACAGGCAGCAGGGCGTCGGGCTTCACATTGGCGATCGAGGCATAAGTGTGCGTTTCCCGGACGCCGGGCAGCGGCAGGATGACCCGCTGCAGGAAATCCTGGAATACCGCCATGTCGGCGATGCGCGCCTTGACCAGATAGTCGAAACCGCCGACCACCATGTGGCATTCGATGATTTCCGGCGCCCGCAACACCGCCTCGGCGAAGCGGTCGAATACTTGCGGCGCCGTGTGGTCGAGCCGCACCTCGATGAACACGAGCTGTGCCTGCCCGATCCTGGCGGGGTCCAGAATGGCACGCACCGCGCGGATGAACCCTTCGGCGAACAGCCGCTTGACGCGCTGCGCCGCCCCTGTCGGCGACAGGCCGACCCGCCGCGCCAGATCGAGCGTCGTGCGGCGGCCATCCTCCTGCAACAAGCGCAGCAGCGAGCGGTCGATACGGTCGAGATCGTCCATTTCAGGATTCACACTTTTGAACCAGAATAAGCGTGATAGTCACGCCAAATTCGCAAAAACAGCATATTTCATCACGCCGCCAGATCGCAATACCGTTGCCGTGCACTCCAGCCGACAACGAAAGCGGATCCCATGACAACAGCCCTATCGATCTCCCGCAGCGCCCAGGCCAAGGGCGATACACCGGTGCTCTTCTTGAGCGAAGCCGAGGTGAAAACCTGCATCGACCTTCGCCAGCTTCTCGACGCGCTGGCCGGCGGCTTCAAGGCGCTGTCCGATGGCAAGGTCGTCAATCCGGCGCGGCCGCAGCTCGATATTCCCGATGCAGGTTATTCGCTGGCGATGCCGGCGTGGATGGCGGGCATGCATCTGACGGTGAAGATCGTCAACGTCTTCGAGGGCAACATTGCCAAAGGCATCCCCAGCCACCTCGCCACCATCCATCTGTTCGACCCGCAGACCGGCATGCCGGTCTGCGTCATGGACGGCACCTACATCACCGCCGTGCGTACCTCCGGCTCGGCTGTGCTGTCGGTTCGCGAACTCGCCCGGCGCGACGCCAAGGTAGCGACGGTGGTGGGCGCCGGCGTGCAGGCCGGCCAGCACTTGCACCTTCTGCCACTGGTGCGCGACTTCGCCGAGATCCGCGTCGTCTCGAAGGAATTCGCGGATGCGCAGGCGCTTGCGGCGCAGCATCCCGGCGTCGTCGCCGTCAGCGATCCTGAAGCCGCGGTACGCTCGTCGGATGTCGTCTGCCTGGCGACGCATTCCTACGCACCGGTGATCTCGGCCGACTGGGTGCGGCCAGGCACCCATGTCTCGTCGGTGGGCGTCGCACCGCCCGGTGGCGAACTGCCAGTCGACCTCATCAGGCGGGCAAGCCTGTTCGTCGAGACAGGCGAAGCCTTCGCCCCGACCCCGGTCGGCTCCTGCGAGCTCGCCGGGCTCGATCCGCAAACCGGAACCGAACTCGGCGAAATGCTGCTCGGTCTACGGCCGGGACGCGTCAGCGCCGAGCAGGTCACCGTCTACAAAGCCATGGGCGTTGCCATGGAAGACATGGTGGCGGCCGACCTCGCCTATCGCGAAGCGGTTCGGCGGGGATTGGGGCGGGCTGTTGCGTTGTAGCGGGCTGGCCGGGCTCATCGTTTAAGTCGGCGCCGCCCCTCATAGCCCGTACGGTGGGCAGGCCAGTTGAATATCAACGCGCCTTGGGCAGGCCGGGCAGCATCTGGCTTAGCACCCGATCGCGAAGGAAGACGTGATGGACGATGGCCGCGGCGGCGTGCAGGCCGGCGAGCCACAGGATGATATCGCCAAGCGTGCCGTGAATGTCCGCCAGCGATGCGCCCGCACCCCACGGGCCGAAAAACGGACCGATGGCGCCGAGGCCGTAGACCGTCACCGGGTGGCCGCCGAACCATGCGCCGAGCATGGCGGTCGCCGGAACCGCGAACAGAAGCGCATAGAGCGCCCAGTGCGTCACCTTGGAGGCGACGTCCATCCATGCGGGCATCGGCGGTGCATCCGGAACGCTGTCGAACAGGCGCCAGACCAGACGAACGACCAGCAGCCAGAAAACGGCGAAACCGAGCGTCTCGTGAAGCAAAAGGGTCGAGGCGCGGGCCTCGGAATAGACCCGCGCCGGCGGGCCGCCTTCGGAGACCAGGAAGGCGATGAGCACAAGCAGTGCCGTCAGCCAGTGAAATGCCTGGGCAAGGCTTCCGTAGCGGGTTGTCGTACCGGACAGCGACATGCAAAAGCTCCGTTGGACACAATTGTCGTCAAGTGAACATCCGAGTTTGCCGTTCATGTGGCGGCGACCTCGCGACGGCTGGGGCCGCGCGGGCGACGGCAAGGTGCCGCGCGGAGGTGGAACGCTCCGCCGGGATATGAGACGCTGACCGCAAAGCCTGGCCAGGAGATGCAACGATGAAACCCACACTGCCGCTGCTGTTGAGCCTCAATGGCGGCTATGTCGATACGGCCGGGTTCCTGGCGCTGCAGGGCCTGTTCACGGCGCATGTGACGGGAAATTTCGTCACCCTGGGCGCCTCCCTGGTGCTCGGCATCTCGGGCGTGCTGGCCAAGCTTTTGGCGTTGCCGGTGTTCTGCATCGTCGTCATCCTAACCCGGCTGGYCGGCGAGCGCTTGCGCAGGCGGGGACGGCAGGCGCTTGGGCCGCTGCTGACGGCCAAGCTCTTGCTGCTGATTGCTGGTGCTGCGCTGGCGATCCGCTTTGGCCCCTTCGCAAGCGGTGACGGTGCGGCGGCAATCGTCACCGGCATGGTGCTGGTCGCCGCCATGGCGATCCAGAACGCGGTGCACCGCGTCCATCTCGCGGCCGCACCGCCATCGACGCTGATGACCGGCACCACCACCCAGATCATGATCGACGTCAGCGATCTTCTGGGCGGCGTGAAGCCAGAGGCCCGCCCTGCCCTCATTGCCCGCCTGCGGCGCATGTCGGTGGCGGTCGCCGTGTTCGCGGCCGGCTGCGCCGCAGCCGCACTTGGCTTTGCCTTCGCCAATGTCTGGTGCTTCGTCGTACCGCCGGTGATTGCGCTCTTTGCCCTGCTGCCGCAGCTTGCGGCGCCCCAGCTAGCCCCCTTCATCCGTCCAGATCAGGCGCAGCAGGCGCAGCAGCGTTGCCCGCTCCTTTTTTGTCAGCCGCTGCAGGAACCGATCCTCGTGCCGGCGAACCTGTTGCCGCCATCCGGGGATGGCCTCCCTGGCGGCCGGCGTCAGGGCAAGCATCTGCACGCGCCGGTCGCCGGCATGGTCGTCGCGCTCGACCAGCCCGCGCTCTTCCAGTTCGGCAAGCAGCGGTGCCATGTTGGCGCTCTTCATGCCGAGCAGGCGGCAGAGCTCGGCGGCGCGGATGCCGGGCTTCTCGTCGATAAGCGCCAGCATGCCATAGGTGACCGGGCGCAGCGCCGCCTCGGCCAGCTCGACCGCGAAATCATTGAGCGCAACGGCCGAGGCGCGTTTGAGATTGTAACCGATCTGCGCGTCGAGCACGTCTTCAGGTGTCGCGCCTGGCGCACTGCTACTGATGTGAGCCTCGTCCATGCTGCAACCGATCGCCGCGATCAAGCACCTTGTCAAGCGAAAAAGACTATGCGACATAGCAAATATGATCGCTATGCTGCATAGCAATTTTCATCGATGCAGCGGCGAAACAGGAGGACCCGACCATGACCGATGAGACCGTTGCCTTCGATGTCGAGAACGGCATAGCCTGGGTGCGCTTCAACCGTCCGGACAAACGCAATTGCATGAACCCGGCGCTCAACCGGCGAATGATGGAGGTTCTAGACGAGTTGGAATTCCGCGACGATGTCGGGGTGCTGGTGCTGTCGGGCGAAGGCAGCGCCTGGTCGGCGGGCATGGACCTCAAGGAGTATTTCCGCGAGACCGAGGCCAAGGGCCTGGGCGCCATCCGCAAGGCGCAGTCCGAAGCGTACGGGTGGTGGCGGCGCCTGCGCTGGTACGGCAAGCCGACCATCGCCATGGTCAACGGCTGGTGCTTCGGCGGCGGCTATGGCCCGCTCTTCGCTTGCGACCTCGCCTTCGCCGCCGACGAGGCGCAGTTCGCCCTGTCAGAGATCAACTGGGGCATCCTGCCGGGCGGCGGCGCCACCAAGGTGGTGGTCGACCTCTTGTCGATGCGCGACGCCATGTACCACGCGCTGACCGGCGAGCTCATCGACGGCAGGAAGGCCGCCGCCTGGAAACTGGTCAATGAAAGCCTGCCGCTGGCGGATCTGAAGGCACGTGTCACCGAGGTCGCCACGCTCTTGCTGAAGAAGAACCCGATTGCCCTGAAGGCGACCAAGGACGCCATCCGCCGCGTTGCCGAGATGACCTACGACAATGCCGAGGACTATCTCGTGCGGGCCCAGGAGGCGGCCAATTCCCACGACAATGAGGGCCGCAAGGAAGGCATCCGCCAGTTCATCGACGAAAAGAGCTACAAGCCGGGTCTCGGCGCCTACGACAAGGCAAAGTGATCCCGCAAAGCACAGGCAATCCTGGGGAGGAGATGCAGATGCCGGCCTGGACGACATCAGACCCCGTGTTCCTGCACGCCAGGGCGCAGCCGGATCGTCTCGCTTGTGTCGACCTGGCCACCGGCCGGCGCTGGACCTATTTCGCGCTGGACGAAGCCATCCAACGTGCAGTCGGCGTTCTCGAAGGCGGCCATGGCATCGCGGCTGGGCAACGGATCGCGACGATAGCCCGCAACAGCGCCGATCTCTTGATCCTGCAGCAGGCCGCGATGCGGCTCGGCGCCATCTTCGTGCCGCTCAACTGGCGGCTTGCCAGCGCCGAGCAGAAGACGATCCTCCAGGATTGCGATCCGGCTCTTCTGTTGCATGACTCCGCCCTCGATATGGCGCTGCCAAAAGGCTGCAGGCCGGTCGAAGTCGCGGCCTTCGCGGCGGCGGTCGAGGCGCGTGCGCCGGCAGCGCGCCGCCCGTTGCCGGCGGACGATACGCCGTCGATCATCCTCTACACATCCGGCACGTCGGGCCGGCCGAAAGGGGTTATCGTCACCGAGCGCAACGCCCTGGCCACAGCGGTCAATTTCGGCGTGCTGGGGCGGGTCGGCAACGCCAGCATCTTCCTCTGCGACGCGCCGATGTTCCATGTCATCGGCCTCATCACCAACCTGCGGCCGCCTCTGCTTCAGGGTGGCACGGTGCTGATCTCGCCCGGCTTCGACGCCGGCCTCACCAACCATCGCCTTGCCGATCCCGCGCTTGGCGTCACCCACTATTTCTGTGTGCCGCAGATGGCCAGAATGCTGCGCGACCATCCGGATTTTGCGCCCGCGAACTGGACTTCGCTCACCGCCATCTTCACCGGCGGCGCGCCAAACCCCGCCGCCGATATCAACTGGTGGCTGGCGCAAGGTGTGTGCATGGTAGACGGCTTCGGCATGACGGAAGCCGGCACCGTACTCGGCATGCCGGTCGAGACCGACCGGATCGCCCGCAAGGCGGGCTCGGCCGGTCTTGCGGCGCCGGCGATCGGCCTGCGCATCGTCGACGACGATGGCCGCGACGTCGCCGCCGGCGAACCTGGCGAGATCTGGCTGTCCGGCCCCGGCATCACATCGGGCTACTGGAACCGGCCGGAAGAGGCGGCCCGCGCCTTCACCGCCGATGGCTGGTTCCGCACCGGCGACATCGCGCGGCAGGACGACGAAGGCTTCGTCACCCTCGTCGACCGCCGCAAGGACATGTTCATTTCCGGCGGCGAGAACGTCTTTCCGGTCGAAGTCGAGATGGCGCTGCTCGATCATCCCGATATTGCCGAAGCGGCAGTGATCGGCGTCGCCGACCAGCGTTGGGGCGAAGTCGGGCGCGCCTTCGTGGTGGTCAAACCCGGTCGCGTTGTCGGYCCGGCCGATCTGGCAAGCCACTGCGGCGCCCGTATCGCCCGCTACAAAGTGCCGAAGGAGTTCTTGCTCACCGATACGCTACCGCGCACCGCATCCGGCAAGATCCAGAAACACATTTTACGCGGCTGGCCATCGCCGACCAGCGGGCAAGCCTGAGGCATACCGCCTTTCAGCCCGCAGGCGCGGACCGAAAAGTCGCCACGGCCGCCGCAACGATTTCCGCATTGTCCCTGGCAACGCTGCCATCGGCGAGCGTCTTGCCGTCCTCTAGACCGACCCGCGTCGACCAGCGCTTGCGATGCGCAAGCGCGACGAACGGCCAGACCGTGGCGTCGACGCCGTGCAGCAGGATCGGCCGCCGCACCCCGGCACGCTCGAGCACGGCGGCGATGCCATGCGCCTCGTCCAGCGCAGCCGGCAGGTCCTGGATGTCGATCTCGATCAGGATGCGCAGCACGCGGCTGTGGTCGGCAAGACCAACGAAGCGTTCGGCATCGGCTGTTGTGGCAAGCCCCGCCTCGATGCCGACGCCGCGCTGGCGCAGCAGCTCCATTACGGCGGGCGCATCGACCTCCGACAAATTGACCGACGCATAGTCGGGCAGTTCCTGCCACGCGCCGATCGCGGCGCGGGTCCGCGCGACATTATTCTCGATCCAGGCGCCGGTCGACACGCCAATGAGCGTGCCCGGGCAGGCCTGGCGCACCGCCAACACGGTGGCGTCGACCGCCGCCAGGCTTTCGCGCCCGTCAATGCGCGGATGGATGTGCAGTTCGGCCGCACCGGCGGCGACACAGGCCGCGGCGTCGCTGGTCATCGCCGGTGCATCGAGCGGCAGCCTGGGGTGGAAATCACGTGGACGCGCGCCGTTGATGCAGGCCTGGACGATCATCGATCTCGACTCTGACAAGGGAGGTCGCAGTCTAGCCGCGCAGCAGGACAAGGCAAAGAGCTGGAGACTTCGCTCCTGACAGCGCACGACATTCGACGGCATTTGAATAAAAGCCGCCTGTGGATATTTACCCCGAATTCCGCCAGGCCCGCCAAGATAGATTTGGGCGGGATCATGGAGAGACCATTGACCAGTGATTTTTCAGCGGCCCGCATCCACCTCGAACGCGCCTATCACTATCTGCAAGGCAGTGACGAGACGAGCCGCATGGCATGTGAGGCCCTCGATCTGTTGATCGAAACGGTGGCAGAGGCACAGCACAGGCCATCAGAGGCTGGAGTGCTGGAATTTCCGCAATCGACGGCGCGGCGAACCGCCTAAGATGTTTTGAGACTCAGGCCGGCTGGCCCGGCCTGAATCTCAACACACCTGAACCTCAATATACCTGGATATCAATATACTTGGATCACGATGCCTTTCGGGCCGCCACCACCCTGGTCGCGCGCGAAACGATCGCCTCCAGCGGTTCGGGCCGGTGCAGCAAGAACCCCTGGCCGAAGGCGACGCCCATATCGCCCAGCATCGTCAACGTGTCCTGCCGTTCGATCTTCTCGCCCACCACAGCGCAGCCCAGGCTGCGGGCAATGCTGGTGATGGCCAGCACGATCTCGCGGTCGAAGCGGCTTTGCGTGATGTGCTCGATGAAGGAACCGTCGATCTTGATCGTGTCGACGGGGAAACGCCTGAGATATTCGAACGAACTCATGCCGGCACCGAAATCGTCGAGGCTGACCCGGCAGTGCCGCTCGCGCGCCTTGCGCACGAATTGTTCCGCGGCGTCGAAATTCGTGACCGCGGCGGTTTCGGTAATCTCGAAGCCGATGCCGGAATGCGGCGCCCCGGTCTCCTCGATGACGCTGTCGACGAACGCCCACAATTGCGGATCGCTCAACGTCTGCGCCGACAGATTGAACCCCAGCGTCAGCGCGCCCGAGCGCAAGGYCGCGCCGTGCCGCGACAGCGCGGTGCGGATGATCCAGCGGTCGAGCCTGGAAGCGATGCCGAACCGCTCGGCCACCGGAATGAACTCGCCGGGCGACACCAGGCGGCCATTGCGTGCGGTGAGCCTCGCCAACACTTCGACATGGCGGCTCTCTTCCCAGGGCCTGCACAGCAGATGGATTTCCTGGCCGAATAGTTTCAGCCGTCCGTCTTCCATGGCATCGACGGTGTCGGCGGCGATGCGCGCCGCATTCAGCCCGCCCGACCCCGATGCCGTCTTGACGGAGAACACAGCGAAACGGTTTCGCCCGGCAGCCTTGGCCGCGTAGCAGGCATCGTCGGCGCAGGCCAGCGCATCGGCAACCGTGGTGCTGGCGTCATCGACGAAGGCGATGCCGATCGAGGCCGCCAGCTTGCGCGTCGATGCGGCCGGGCCGAGATCGGCTTCGCGCACCGCGCCAAGCACGGCGGTGGCGATCCGCTCGGCCTGCGCGGCATCGCAATGCGGCACCACCAGCGCGAATTCGTCGCCGCCCAGCCGCGCCGCATGCGCCGATGGCGGCAGACAAGCGCGGATGCCGGCGGCAACGCTCTTCAGCGCCAGGTCGCCGGCGGCGTGGCCGGCAAAATCGTTGAGCGCCTTGAAGTAGTCGAGATCGACATAGAACACGGCCAGCGGCGCACCTGCCGCGATATGGTCGGCGAGCAGCCGGTCGAAGGCGGAGCGGTTCCACAGGCCGGTCAGAGCATCATGGCGGGCCGCGTAGGCGAGCTCCTGCTCGCGCAGCTTTTCCTCGGTGATGTCGCGCACCGTGCCGAGGATCTGGCCGGCAGCACCCGCGGCGGCGACGAAGCGGACCAGCGATTCGATGTGGCGGATCTCGCCGTCGCGCCTGATGATACGGTATTGATTGGCGATGACGGCGTCCGTGCCCATCGGTGCCCGGTGCGCGCGTTCGGTGGCTTCCTTATCCTCGGGATGCAGATAGCTGTGCCAAAGGTCGGCCGTTACCTCGTCGGTGTCGGCGACGAGGCCGAACATGTCCCTGGTACGGGTGTCCCAATAGCTCTTGTTGGTGGCGATGTCGTAGTGCCAGATGCCGGTGCCGCTGGCGGCGAGCGCCAGGCGGAAGCGCACATTGACCTTTTCGAGCTCGGCTTCGGCAGCCTTCTGCTTGGTGATGTCGGTCTGCACCCCCATCAGCCGCAGTGGCTTTCCGGACGCGTCGCGCTCGACGATGCCACCGCGATCGAGCACCCACACCCAGTGGCCCTGCTTGTGCTTCAGCCTGAGTTCGGTCTCGATGGCGTCGGTCTGTCCGGCAATGTGGCGGTCACCGCTGGCCAGCGCCCGCTCGCGATCGTCGGGATGGGTCAGTTGCAGCCACAGGTCACTGGTGTTGGCAAGTTCGCTTTCATCATAGCCCAGCATCCGCGCCCAGGTCGCGGAATAGAAGCACGCGCCGGTCGCAAGATCCCAGTCCCAGACGCCAAGATGGGCACGTTCCAGGGCCTTCGCCCAGAACGTTCCATTGCGACTTTTCTTGTCCTGACGCGTCATCGTCTGTTTCGCTCATCCCCACCCGCGGGGCAATCTGCAGCAAAACCAGAGAAGAAACAGTTACCGAAGGAAGACTGCCCCAGGGCGGCGATCCTGCGTTGCCAGCTTGCGTGAGCGTTGCCGGCACCTCCCCGCCTTTTGATTGGCCGGCAAGAACCGGAGTTTTGCCCCCAACGGATCGTCCTAGTGCTTGCCCAGGGTCATCGGCGAAGGCCGGTGATCCCCAAGACAAACAGGAAGAGGACCTCCCAATGACCAAACAGGAAGACAACAAGGCCGTCGTCGTCAGATGGTTCACCGACTTCTGGGGTGAAACCTGCGACCTGTCGGTGGTCGACGACATCGCCGCACCCGACATGCTGCTGAAATACTCGCTGCATGAGCCGCGCCGCGGCCGCGACGACATCAAGGCCTTCATGACCGACTTCCGCGCCGCTTTCCCGGACCTCAATTTCTGGGCCACCGCCGAGCTCATCGCCGAAGGCGACTATGTCGTCGGCCAGTGGGAGGGCGGCGGCACTCATGCCGGCCCGGCGTTCAACGATTTCCTCGTCGGTTCGCTTCCGGCCGCTACCGGCCGCACCATGCGCTTCACCGGCACCACCGTGCTGAAAGTGGTCGACGGCAGGATCGTCGAGGAGATCGGCCTCGACGACGGCGTCGCCGCCCTCACCCAGCTCGGCCTGGTCAAGGCCGCCTGATCGCTGGGCCATCGCCGTCCAGGCGATGGCCCCACGTTCAATCGCGGCCGAAGCCTGATGGAAAGGCCGCCTGCAACGGTCGAAAGCCTCGGATGGCGGCGAATGACGCAGGTGCGTTGCGGCGCAACATCGTTGTCAATGAATCCTTGCCAACAAATTGTGAATTATAACTGCGTGACGAATAAAATTTTACTTGGATACAAGTGTAACCAGTTGGTAATACATCGCCTGCGAAATACTCCATAACAATTTTCTGGGCAGCTGGCGGGATGTCCTCCGATGAATGCGCACACCGGGCAGCGCGGCGGCAATAGCCGCTCGTCCGCCCCTCTTGACCTGGACGTCGCGGCAACCAGGAGCGGTTGGCTGCTGACTGCCCTGTGTCTGACCTATGCCCTGACTGCTCTTTACCTGGAGCCGGATCGCTATCTGCATCTGGCGCATTCCTATGCCAGGCCGTTCGTCTTGTTGTTGCCCACGCTTCTGGCGGCTGGGCTCGGCCTGGCGGCGCTGACATTTGCCGGGCGCAACCCGACCAGGTACATGCTCGACACGCTCAGCCAGCGTTGGCTGGCAGCCACACCTGTCATCGTTTTGTTCTATCTCGGCATCACCGCCTTCACCACCCTGAAGGTCGCCATCCCGGACGTCGTGCCGTTCTACGCCGACCGCGCCCTGGTTGAGCTTGATCTTTGGCTGCATGGCACCGATCCGTGGACTTGGGCGCACACCGTCGTTCCCGAACCGTTCTCGGCCGTGATTTTCGCCGGCTACGCATATGTTTGGCATGTCCAATGGTTCGGCATTTTGCTGTTCGTCGCCTTCTGGCGCGATCCAGTCAGGCGCTTGCGCTATCTATGGGCGTTCGCGCTGACGACGATCCTGTGCGGCACCGTTCTTGCGACCTTGCTGTCGTCCGCCGGCCCGATATTCCACGACCAGTTCTACGGCGGTGACCGGTTTGCCGGACTGCGAACCGCCCTGACTGAGAACGGCTCCGCCGCACCGGTTTATATCTATGCCAACTATCTGCTTGCAGCCTACAGGAGCGGACGTCCTGAGCTGGGCAGCGGCATCTCCGCCATGCCAAGCATGCATGTCGCCTTCGTTACGCTCAACGCGCTCTTCCTGACCGGTTTCGGTCGTCGCTGGGCCATCGTCGGCTGGTCCTTTGCGGCCTTCATCCTGTTCGGCTCGGTCTATACCGGCTGGCACTATGCCGTGGATGGCTACCTCTCGATCCTTGTCGTCTCCCTGCTCTGGTATGTGACGGGGCGTTTGCTCCTGCCGCGAACGAGCCGGGACATCGCCGAGCTGGGATCGGCGATCCCCGATCCGGTAGCACAATGACCGGGCCTGGCTGACGCCGGACAGCCGCGCCCCACAGGCCTCGGGCGAGTGGCCAGGCGGCATTGGCGCCGCCTGGCCATTGCCGGCTACTGGCTCGGCGCCATCGCGTGTTCGCATGACACTTTCGGGTTCATGTCGGCGAAGGTGCCGGTCGGGTTGCCTTTCCAGGCCCAGACATGCAGTTCGTAGAACGCGCCCAGGCCGTAGCGATTGGGCGCGCTGTTGAAGTTGAACAGCTGTCCGTCCAGCGACGCCGGCCCCTTCGAGGTGATGTATTCGACTGCCACCAGCTTCAGCGTGCCGTCGGCCATCGGCTCGTACATCACGGCTTCGGGACGGGCGATGTCGATCTTGTCGTCCTTCAGATACTGGCCGTTGACGTAGTGGATGCCCATGGCGCCGCCTGTGATGCCGCTGGCGCAGGGAATGGGCGCATAGCCCTCGGCCGTCGCGGCCTTGACGTCGACAAACCGGCTGTTGGCAGCCCGTACCTTGTCGGCCAGCGGATTGGGGCCGGACCCAGCCGCTTCCTGATGCGCCTGCGCGAATGCGGTGCAGACGGCCAGCATGACCCCCGCCATGAGTAGCCTGTTTCGGACGTTCGATATCATGTTCATTCCATTCTTCTTGAAAAAGCACAGCTGGCCGGCCGCCGAAAATACGGAGGCCCGACACACAAGTGCTGTGACTGTTGTTGCTTGGAGATCCCGCAATCGATGCGACGAATGCCGGGAACGGTCATCCCTTCGGCAGATACGGGATCGTTCCAGCCAGATCGGTGTTGTCGATCATCTGGAAACGGCTGTCGCTGCCATCCTGTCGGGCCGAAACGAAGGGCGCATACGCCGGATCGTTGGTGAAGGCACGCGCCGCCGCTTCCGACGGGAACGCCATCAGGGCGATCAGCGTGGTGTCGAGCGGCTTGCCTTCGAGCGTCTTCACATTGCCGCTGCGCGACAGGTATCTGCCGCCATGCTTGTGGACGAGATCGTGCACCGAGGCGGCATAGGACGGCATCCACTGCGGGTCCTTCACCTTGATGTCTGCGATGATGTAAGCGGTCATGGGTCGTCTCCTGGTTGTAGCGCAAGGGGTATCCCGTGCACCGGCCAAGAGCTCGCATGGCAGGGCGCCGGCCAACCAGTCCGCGATCTGTACTGGGGTGGTACAGTTTCCGTACTGGCCGCTTCATTCATGAAGGCCTAATATTCGGCCCAGTTCGAGGGAGAGGCACCAATCATGACCCAGCACGGATACAAGCAGTTCTGTCCGCTATCGATGGCAGCCGAGGTGCTCTGCACCCGCTGGACCATGGTTCTGCTACGCGAACTTGTGGCAGGCTCGACCCGTTTCAACGACCTGCGCCGCGGCGTGCCGAAAATGTCGCCGACCCTTCTGTCGCAACGGCTCAAGGAGCTCGAACTGGCCGGGATCATCGAGCGCAAGGAAGTGCCGGGCGAGAAAGGCATCTTCGAATATCGGCTGACGGAAGCCGGCAGGGATTTGCGCCCGGTCGTCGAGGCGATGGGCTTCTGGGGACAGAAATGGGTCGAGTCCCGGCTGTCGCTGAAAAACCTCGATCCGTCGTTGCTGATGTGGGACATGCGTCGCAACCTAAACCCCTCGCCGCTGCCCGATGGGCGCACGGTGATACAATTTCTGTATCAGGAGCTACCAGCGTCCAAACGGTCGTGGTGGCTGATCGTCGAGAAGCACGGCGAGGTAGATCTGTGCTGGTACGATCCGGGCTTTGACGTCGATCTCTACGTCTCGACCGACTTGCACACGATGACGGCGATCTGGATGGGGTTGATCACGGTCGAGAAGGCCGGGGCAAAGGTCGCGTTGACCGGCGACCARCACATCGCGAGGAAAATGCAGACCTGGTTGGGTCTCAGCCCATTTGCGATCGAGCCCAAGCGGGCGGCGTAGCAACGAGGGCTCGGGCGACGGCGATCAGGCATTTGGCAGGAAACGGGTGGCGAGGCCGGCTTTTGGCGGCTTCAATGCCGGGCATGTTCATCACCCTGGCCAAGAATCTGAAATCCACGCCGCTGCCGGTTGCCGACGATCCGCGCTGGGCGCGCATCGTTTCGCGTGACAAATCGGCCGACGGAGAATTCTGGTATTCGGTGGCGACGACCGGCGTCTATTGCCGGCCCTCCTGCCCGTCACGGCGCGCCAACCCGAAGAACGTGCAATTGCACGACACTATGGACCAGGCGAAGGCGACCGGCTTTCGTCCGTGCCGGCGCTGCAATCCGGATGGCCCGTCGCTGGAGGCCGGCAACGCTGCGATGGTCGCCGATGCCTGCCGCAGGATCGAACGGAGCGAGGAAGAACCGTCGCTCGCCGAACTGGCGGCTACTGCCGGGCGCAGCGCCGGCTATTTCCACCGCGTCTTCAAGGCCGTCACTGGGCTGACGCCAAAGGACTATGCCGCCGCGCAGCGCGCCGCCCGCGTTCGCCAGGGCCTTGAGGACGGCGCCAGCGTGACAGCGGCGATCTATGATGCCGGCTTCAATTCGAGCGGGCGGTTTTACGAGAAATCCACCGGCATGCTCGGCATGACGCCGACGCGCTATCGCGCCGGCGGCGCGCATGAAGAGATCCGCTTTGCCGTCGGCGAATCCTCGCTCGGCGCGATCCTGGTCGCATCGAGCAAAAAGGGCGTCGCCTCGATCCTGCTCGGCGACGATCCGGACACGCTGGTGCGCGACCTGCAGGACCGTTTCCCCAGGGCGCGGCTGATCGGCGGCGACCGCGGCTACGAGGCTCTGGTCGCCCGCGTCGTCGGTTTCGTCGAAGCGCCAGCACTCGGCCTCGACCTGCCGCTCGACGTGCGCGGCACCGCGTTCCAGCAGCGCGTCTGGCAGGCCTTGCAGGACATCCCGGTCGGCCACACGGTTTCCTATGCCGAGATCGCGGAGCGCATCGCTGCGCCAAGGGCGGCCCGCGCCGTAGCCGCCGCCTGTGCGGCCAACAGTCTTGCCGTCGCCATTCCCTGCCACCGCGTGATCAGGAAAGACGGCGCGCTGTCCGGCTATGCCTGGGGTGCGGAGCGCAAGCGCGCGCTGCTCGACCGTGAGGCGGCGTCCGGCGCATCGGGCGGGGCGAGACCAGCAGATCATCGGTCTTCGCGGGCCTGACGGCGGGAGGATCTGGCAACAATGCGCGCGATGGCAAGGTCTCCCACCACCGATGCGAAGACCCGCAACGTCGCTGCCGCCAGCCCACGCACCCAAGACGCGAAATCACTGGTGATGACCGCCGTTGGTCAGATGGTCGATAACGGCAAAGCCGAGTGGAACCTGACCACGACCGGCGATATCGAGCTGCGGCTCCTGACCGGCGAAGTGTTCCTGCTCGGTGAAATCTCCGTCACCCGCGTCGCATGACAGAATGGGAATGGTTTCAATATCAGCGCTCTACGGCGCCCCCCTCTGTCCTGCCGGACATCTCCCCCACGAGGGGGAGATCGGCTGTCACCACGACCTTCGCCAATCTCCAGCGTTGCAGGAAGAGAGCCGGCGCCAGAGCTGCCGATCTCCCCACCTGTGGGGGAGATGTCCGGCAGGACAGAGGGGGGGGCGCCGTAGAGCACATACTTTTGCGCTCGCGATCTGAATTTGAAAGCAAGCATCGGAGTGAGACACGGCCGGCACGCGACTAGGGTTCAGGCACAAGACAAAGGAGTGAAGGCAATGAACCCTCATGCAAACCCGAACGGCAGTACAGACAGCGATAGCACGCAACGCTACCGCTACCCTCGACACCATCGCCTATGCCATTGGCCAGTCCGCGATCGGCAAGATCCTGGCGGCGCGCAGCGATATCGGCGTCTGCGCCATCCTGGTCGGCTCGGACGCCGACGCGCTGGAGCGGGACCTTGGCAATCGCTTCCCCGGCAAGATGCTGGTCGAAGACGAAAACGCCTTGCGCGACGATCTCACGGCGATAGCGCGCTTTGTCGAAACGCCTGGCGCCGGTCTCGACCTGCCGCTCGACATGCGCCATGGCACGCCGTTCCAGCAGCGGGTGTGGGACGTGCTGCGCGCCATCCCGTGCGGCGCCACCGTCACCTACACCGCCCTTGCCCGCCGCCTTGGCCAGCCGAACGGTGCCCGCGCCGTGGCGACAGCCTGCGCGGCCAACGCCATCGCGCTCGGCATTCCCTGCCACCGCGTTGTCCGCACCGACGGCACGCTGTCCGGATATCGCTGGGGCATCGAGCGCAAGCGCGCCCTCCTCGACAAGGAGGCAACGCTATGAACGCCCATGCCAAGGTTGCCGCATCCGTGGTCGAAGCCGCCGAGACGCGCGTCGCCGCTTACGACTGGCCAGCCCTTGCCACCGAGCTCGACGGCTTCGGCTGCGCGGTGATCGAAAAGCTGCTCTCGCCGCAGGAGTGCCGGCGGACCGCCGGCCTCTATCCTCATGAGCGGCACTTCCGCAGCCACATCCACATGGCCAGGCACGGCTTCGGCAAGGGCGAGTACCGTTATTTCCGCTATCCCCTGCCCGACCTCCTGGGCGGCTTGCGCAGCGCGCTCTATCCCAGGCTGGCCAGCGTCGCCAATCAGTGGAACGAGCGCATGGGGCAAGCCATGCGCTATCCAGCGACGCATGCCGAGTTTCTCGAACAGTGCCATGCCGGGCGAAGATTTCACCGGCGGCGAGTTCGCGCTGACCGAACAGCGGCCGCGCATGCAGAGCCGGGTCGAAGTGGTGCCCTTGCGCCAGGGCGACGCGGTTGCCTTCGCCGTCCATAACCGGCCGGTGCAGGGAACCAAGGGCAACTACCGCGTCAACTTGCGCCACGGCGTCAGCCGCCTGCGCTCAGGCATGCGCCACACGGTCGGCATTATTTTTCACGACGCCAAGTGAGGCCGACTTCATCCGGCGTCGGCCGATGCCATATCCAGGATCCAGGGACACGCATAGTAGTCGCTGATATGGTCGATCACGCCGCCATCGGCTTGGATCCGCACCAGATACGCCAGCCGCCAGACCACGCCGTGCAGCCTGTCGACGACCAGCACGTTTTCCCCTTCGAACGCGCCTGGCCGTATGCGCCAGGGCAGCTCGCTGCGCTCAAATTCGGCGAAGTAGGGCGAGCGGGAGAGCAAGCCATTGTAGCAGTCCGAAACGCGCAGCCGGGCATCGGCGCTTGTCAGCGCCCGCACCCCGTCCCAGTCTCGTTTGTTGAACAATTCGACATAGCGGTCGAGCAGCCGCGCCAGTTCGGCATCGTGTAGCGGTGCCGCGATCGGCTGCGCCGGCAAGACGGCGAGCTTGGCGCGGCCGCGGTTGAGCGCCGACTTGACCCCACCTGATGTCGAGCCGACCAGATCGGCGATCTCCTCAAGCGAATGGTCGAAGACATCCTTGAGCAGCACGCAGGCGCGCTCCTTCGGCGGCAAATGCACGAGCAGCCGCTCGATGGCACGGTCGGCGCCGGGACCGGCGGGCTCGACAGGCAGCACGATCTCGTCGCCCGCATAGCCGGCCTCGGCTCGCTGCCGGGCGCGGCGGCTCCTGATGAAGTCGATGCAGCGGTTGTGGGCGATGCGGAACAGCCAAGGCCGCAGCGCCTGCGCATCGTCGAGCCGCTCGATCTTGCGATAGGCCTGGAACAGCGCCTCCTGCATGATGTCCTCCCCATCGAGGGCCGAACCGGTCATGCGCGCGCAGTACCGGTGCAGCTTCACCCGAAGATGCGAAACCGTCTCCAGGAACTCTTTGTAGCGCTGGTCGAACAGGCCTTCCGGATCAAGCCGCGGCTGTATCCCCTGTGCCGGTGCAACGGATTTACGGATCTGCTGGTTCATCGCGGCATATCGGTCAGCACACCACACCATTGCGCAAGTGCTGCACGTCCACAAGCACGAAGCTCGATACGACCAGCCGGCGCATGCTCACGCCGCTCTGTCGCCGGCAGCCTTGTCGCTGATAGCTGGCAAGCCCAGTCTCGGCCGCACCCAGGTGGCGAGGCGGCCGATCGCATCGTCGGCTTCCGGCGCCTTGCCGGCCATCATCTGGAAGGAATGCAGCATGCCTTGAAAGACGTCGAGCCGCGTCTCGAGGCCGGCCAGCCTGGCGCGCTCGGCGAACATGCGGCTTTCGTCGACCAGCGTCTCATCCGCGCCGGCTTGCAGGAAGACAGGCGGAAAACC
This sequence comes from Mesorhizobium sp. P2_D1, assembly GCF_056404455.1. NCBI lineage: Bacteria > Pseudomonadati > Pseudomonadota > Alphaproteobacteria > Hyphomicrobiales > Phyllobacteriaceae > Mesorhizobium > Mesorhizobium sp. P2_D1. The sequence goes on along the minus strand of NZ_JBFUDZ010000017.1, from coordinate 69,305 downwards.
GCTGAGGTCGGCATAGAGCGCACTGACCAGCGGATCGAGCCGGTCGCCATCGTCGATGAAGTTCGTCACCAGCCAGTCGACGGCAGCCTTGGCGAAAGCCGGGTCCTTGTCGCGGTTGGTCTCGTAACTGGCACCGGTCAGCGCCATGTCGAACCAGCCAGAGATGATCAGCGTCGCGGCAGGCAACGGCCGGCCTTCCGCACGAAGGCGCTGCAGCACGCCATAGGTCAGCACCGCGCCGCAGGAATCGCCGGCAAGTGCGATGTGCCTGGTGTCGAAGCCTTGCCCGGTGCGGTCGGTGAGCCAGTTCCAGGCGGTCATCGCCGCATTGAGCTGGGCCGGATGCTTCGCCTGATGCGCCAGCGGATAGCCGTACAGCAACGCCCGGCAGCCGACGGCCTTGGCCAGATGCCCGACCAGCTTGCGGTGCGTGTAGATCGAGCCGCCGATGAAGCCGCCGCCATGCGCGTAGAACAGCACCCGCTGCTCGTCGGCGCCCTTCGGCACGATCCACATCGCCGGCACGCCACCGGCATCGACCTCGATATAGTCGACGCCGCCGGGTTCGCCGGTCAGCGCCGTCCAATGCGTGTCGTTGTAGTCGATGATCGCTTGCGGGCTCGTCAGTTTGCCGGCATTGGCAGCCAGCGCCGCGTAGTGGTTCCTGTTTGCCTCGCTCTGTATGCTCGCCATTATGGTCTCCCGGGGTTGCGGATCGCGGGCCGCGCGACCTTCGAAGCCTTAGGACGAACGGGCGGTCGGAAAGGATACGTGGCCGCGGATGTTTTTTTGCGCGAGCGCGGCTAGCGCTCGCCGCCAAACATTGCGGCATGACGCCGGGCGAATTCGACGAACGGCGTTGCCCGCACGCCGAACATCTCGTGCGTCGCCAGATGCACCCGCGATTTCGGCCGCCGCAGCCGCTCGGCCAGTTGCTCGTCCAGCGCATCCGCGAAGTCGGTTGGAATGCCGCCGGCCAGCAGATTGCGGCGCCGCACTTCAGGGCTGACATTGACATAGCGAACCGACTTGCCGGTCGCTTGCGATATCCGCGCCGCGACATCGCACATCGTCAGCGCCTCGGGCCCGGTCATGTCGAGGCTCTCGCCTGCGTGGCCGCCATCGCGCAGCAGCCGGAAGGCCACCTTGGCGATGTCCTCGACATCGACCGGCGACAGTTCGGTGTCGCCGAGTGCGAGACGGAAAACGCCCTCGGCGGCAATGGTTGGCGCGTCGCGCAGATAGACCTGCATGAACTGGCTGGGGCGCAGATGCGTCCACGCCATGCCTGCCCCTTCCAGATAGCGCTCTATCTCCTCATGCATACGCGTGAAGCGGAATTTCGTCGCGTCATAGCCGATGTTGGATTCCGCGCCGGAAAACTTCACCACATGGGCAACACCGGCCTGCTTGCAGGCGTCGATGAAGCGGCACTGCGTTTCCGTCATGTCCTCTGCGGCTGTCGAAATCATCAGCACGCGGTCGATGCCGTCGAGTGCAGCGCCCAGCGTTTCAGGCCGGCGCATATCGCCCTCGATCAGTTGTATCCCGGCAAGCTCGTCGAGCCCCGCCGCCGAGGCCCGGGCCGGGTCCCGCACCAGCGCCCTCACCTCATGCTTCTGCCGTGCGAACTCGCGCACGATCGCCTTGCCGTTCAGGCCCGTGGCGCCTGTCACCAGGATCATGGTCTTGTCTCTCCGTTCAGGATTGATGCGCCCGCCCTCTGGCGACCGCACGTTGAAGACGAAGAGACGCGGGCAAAGGATTCCGCACAAACATCTTTTTATCGGCGAGATGCCTTCGTGATGCCTCGGATCACGCCACTGGCGCGTAGCGGTTGACCACCATCCCGCAGGCATAGGCTTTCGAGCCGAGCAGCCGCAGGGTCTCGAAACCGCCCTGGTCGAAGATCCGCCGTCCCGCGCCCAGCACCGCCGGGTTGACGAACAACTGGAACTCGTCGACCAGCCCTGCCGCGATGAGTGAGGAGGCGAAACCGGCGCCGCCGAAGACGGCCATGTCGCCGCCCTCGCCTGCCTTCAGCGCCTTGACCTCGCGCGGCAGGTCGCCGCTCGCCACCGTTGTGCGCTCCCACCGCGAGGCTTTGAGCCTGTCGCTCAGCACCACCTTTCGGGCTTCGACGATGCGCTGCGCAAAGGCGTAGAACGGATCGCTCGGAAACTTCTTCGCCGCATTGCCCCAATGGGTCAGGTACCCTCCTCGGCCATCTTGCGGCTGAGCAGGATGGTGTCGACGCCGGCGAAAGCGGCGTTGAAATCCCGCTTCAGCTCGTCGTCCCAGGCGCGGTCGTCGCCCCATTCCCAGAGCTGCCAGTGATGATCCTCGTTGGCGCCGACAAAGCCGTCGACAGACATCTGCATCTGCAGGATCAGTTTTCTCATGGTCATTCTCCGGTTTGTCCGACACTGACGAATGATTTACTTCTGGAACCATTTGACGCACCGCGGAGAATGATGTCAATAGTAAATTGATTTAAAAATGGAGCCATAAACATGTCGACCAAGGGAAAGTCCGGCTGTCCGATCAACCTGTCGCTCGAACTGCTCGGCGACCGCTGGACGCTGCTCATCATCCGCGACCTGATCTTCGCCGGGAAAAGGCATTTTCGGGAATTCCTGCAGTCCGACGAAGGCATCTCCTCGCGCACGCTGGCCGAGCGGCTGCAGACGCTCCAGGAAGAAGGCATCCTCACCCGCAGCGACGACCCGACCCACGGCCTGAAAACGGTCTACAGGCTGACAGAGGCCGGCATCGACCTGCTGCCGGTGCTGGCGACGCTCGGCGCCTGGGGCAGCAAGCACCGCAAGGCCGACGACAAGCTCGCCCGGAACGCCGATGATCTGGCGGCCGGAGGCAAGGCCGCTCTGGACCAGATGACGGTGGCGTTGCGGGCCGAGCATCTGGCGAGCACTTGATCGCCGAAGCTGTGGAGACGCCCGGAGGCCCACGCCAAGGCAGGGCCTTGCTCAGCCGCGCGGCGACAAATGGATAATCATCGGCCCTCATACTCATCGTGAAGACGGACCCAGTCGCCCAAAGTATGTGACGGCCCATTTTCATTGCGACCGACGGGAGTGAGGTCGAGATAGCTATATGTCCCGATCAGGTTCTCACCGCCACGGCCCCGCACCTGGAAAGTGCAATAGATCTTCCCATCCTCATCTTTGTAGAAAATGGTCGAGCCACCGCGATCTCTGCCTGTAATCGCGACCTCCTCAAAATTGAATAGCACCTTGCCCGAGTTGATCTGGTCCTCGGTGAACGATACCTGGAAGTCGAAATTGAAATCGCTTCCGAATGACGACACCCAATCAAACTGCCAATTCATCCGCGCCTTGAAGTCCTGTAGCTCGGCGAGAGGAGCACGCGAGCAGACGGCCAGGGAGACGTCGTGATGCATCAGATGCTGGTTGGCGGCGTCGATGTGGTCGCAAAGGAATGAACAGCCGGTGCACCGATAGTCTGCATTGGGCGGAAACATGAAGTGATAAATGATCAACTGGCTGCGGTTCTTGAAGAGATCGGCCAACGATTTCCTTCCCTGGGTCGTGTCGAACTTGTAGGGCTTGTCGATCCGAAGCCATGGCAGTGCCCGTCGGTCCGCCGCGAGTTGTTGACGCTGGCGCGTAAACGCCTTTTCTTTCCCGAGATGCGCTTTGTGCGCTTCAAACCAATCCGTGTAAGGCGCGATGATGTGGTCGGTCATGTCGTCCTCCTTCCGCCTCTGGCGTATGCTGACGGTCTCGTTGCCTGTCTTTAAGACGTTGTTGAAAACCGCGATCCGACGTCACCTGTGCAATTTGTGCTGAAGAACGCGGCTGATGGCACCGGACGTCGACATTCAGCTTGACAGTCGTGCGCGCTTTGTTCTCTATATGTTCCAATCTATCAGCAACTGCGGATGTGCGGTCGGGATGGAAACGACAGCCACCATCCTGCATGCCGATCTCGACGCCTTCTATGCTTCGGTCGAGCAGTTGCTCGATCCGTCGCTGCGCGGCAAGCCGATCGCGGTCGGCGGCGGCGTGGTGCTCGCAGCCTCCTATGAAGCCCGCGCCTTCGGCGTGCGCGGCGGCATGCCGGGACGCAAGGCGCGCGAGCTCTGCCCGCATCTGATCTTCGTCGGCGGCAATTTCAGCGACTACCAGCGCCTGGGCGACGCCGCGATCAAGGTGCTCGACGACTTCACGCCCGTGGTCGAGCGCATCTCCATCGACGAGGCCTTTGCCGATGTCGCCGGCTGCACACACCTGTTCGGGTCCCCGCTAGAGATCGCCACGACCATCCGCCGCCGCGTCCGGGCCGAGCTCGGCCTACCGATCTCGATCGGCGTGGCGCGCACCAAGCATCTGGCCAAGATCGCCTCGCAGGTCGCCAAGCCCGACGGGCTGGTGGTGGTCGAACCCGGCACCGAGATCGCCTTCCTGCACGACCTGCCGGTCGGGCTGATGTGGGGCGTCGGCCCGGCGACGAAGGCGCGGCTGGCCGAAATCGGCATCGAGACCATCGGCCAGCTAGCCAGGACGCACAGCGGCACGCTGACGCGGCTGCTCGGTCCCGCCGCCGGCGACAAGCTGTCGGCGCTGTCATGGAACCGCGACCCGCGCAAACTGGAGACGAAGCGCCGGGCGCACTCGGCCGGCGCGCAATCGGCGCTCGGCCAGAAGCCAGCCGTTGCGAGGGTCATCGTGCCCACTTTGCTGCATCTGGCCGACCGCGTCGCCAGCCGGCTGCGCGCCAAGGCAAGGCCAGGCCGCACGGTGACAGTGCGCGTGCGCTTTGCCGATCTCAGCGCTGTCACGCGCTCGATCACGCTTGACCAGCCGATTGCGGCGACCACGATGCTGGCCGAGATCGCCGGCGACCTGGTGCGCGGCTTGCTCGACGACCACCCGCACGAGAAGACGATCTCGCTGCTGGCGATCTCGGTCTCGCATCTCGAGGAAAGTGCCGAGTTGCAACTCGAACTGCCGCTCGGCCTCGCCGATGAGAAGCGCCGTCCGGGCACCCGAAAAGGCCTGGCACGCTTCGGTGCCGACCGCGCCATCGACAAGATCCGCGAGCGCTTTGGCAAGCAGGCGGTCGGCTACGGCACGGTGGCGCTGGAGGCCGCACGCTCCGTACCCGACGAATTCAGGGAATTGGCGCAGAAGGAGCTCTGAGGGCAGCCGAAGCCAATCGTGCCCTGCATATGACCGCGCAAGTTGTAACTGGTAGCAGCAAAAGAGTGACTTGATTTCAGGCCCTGGCTATTCGAGTAAGGTGTAGCGGCCACAAGCCATGGAATGCGATGTTCACAGCCTTCATCGTTTGCGCGTCAGTCACAGCTCTCAGCGCGGTCGTCAGTCTCGGTTTCTCCTTGGCTGCCGCCATGAACGAAACCGGCAACGCCCGGACAATAGCTTTCTACGGTTGTGCACGCAGCGTGGCCTTGGTGGTCGCAAGCGCCGTGCCGTTTTTTACGGGTTCGACGGAATGGCTTGAAGCCATCGCCTGGATAATGATCCTTGTGCAGGCCGGGGATGCTATCATAGGCGCCACGATCGATGATCGGATGAAAACCTTCGGCCCGGCCGGCATGTCGCTCGCCAACCTTCTGGCTCTCCTATGGCTCATCCAGTCTGTTCAATGAGACGACGACAGACAGCCTAGGCGCACGTGTGTTCCTCTGCCGTTCAACGCCATCCTTGTGGCTGCCTGCTTCAGCCCCTGATCGCCTTGCCGGCCTGCTGGAACAGCTCGAACGCCGCGAAACGTTTGGCGTGCCAGCCGGCCAGCGAAGCGTTGGGATGATAGACCTCGCCGAGTTCCGACATGCCCGCCATGGCCGTCACCAGGTCCTTGTAGGAGCCGGCGGCGACCGCGCCCAACATCGCCGAGCCGAGCAGCACCGGCTCCGCCGAGGTCGACGCCACCACCACCATGCCTGTCGTGTCGGCCAGCAGCTGGCGCACCAGCGGGCTTTGGCCGGCGCCGCCGCTGACGACGATGGTGTCGACAGGGATGCCCTTCTCATGCTCGGCTTGCACGATCTGGCGCGCGCCGTAGCCCAGCCCGCAGACGCCGGCGACATACAGCCCGACCAGGCTTTCGTGGCTGGTGTCGAGATCGAGCCCGGCAATCAGTGCGCGCGCATCTGGGTCGGCGAAAGGTGCGCGGTTGCCAAGGAATTCCGGCACGACATGGATATCGCCGGCCAGCGCCGGCGTCGCTGCGGCGCCCCCACGGCCTTGCGCCTGCAGCGACAGCCAGGCGCTGAGGCTGATCCCTTCGGCCTGCGCCCAGGCCGCGGCTTCGCCGGCCGCCGGGTGCATGCGCACAAGATGGTCGATGGCGGCACCTGCCGCCGATTGACCACCCTCGTTCAGCCACAGCCCCGGCACCATGGCCGAGAAATACGGACCCCAGACGCCGTCAACGAAGGCCGGTTCGGCGGTCGACGACAGGGTGCAGGCCGAGGTGCCGAAGACATAGGCCATGCGCGACAGGACACTGCCGAAATCGCCGCGCGCCCCGACCGTGCCGACACCGCCGGCATGCGCATCGATCAGCCCGGCCGCCACCGCGGTGCCGGGGGCGAGGCCAAGGTCGGCCGCCGCTTGCCCGATCAGTCCGCCGCCCAGCGATGCTCCCGCCGGCACGATCTCGGTGCCGATGCGCGCAAACGCCTCGTCGGCCAGCGCGCCCAGGCCGATGTTGCGGAAATATGTCTCATCCCAGCGGCTCTCATGCGCCAGATAAGTCCATTTGCAGGTCACCGTGCAGACCGAGCGGGCAAGGCTGCCAGTCGCCCGCCAGGTCAGGAAATCGGCGAGGTCCAGGAACTGCCAGGCGGCGTTGAAGGTGGCGGGCATGTTTTCCGCAAGCCACAGGAGTTTCGGTGTCTCCATCTCAGGCGAGATGACGCCGCCGACATAGCTCAGCACCGTCGCGCCGCTGCGGTTGATGCGGCGCGTCTGCTCGATCGCGCGGTGATCCATCCAGACGATGATGTTGCGTTCGGGATTGTTGGACGGGCCCACCGGCAACGGCACGCCGCCCTCACCCAGCACCACCAGCGAACATGTGGCGTCGAAACCGATGCCGTCAATCGCCTCGGGCGCTATGCCGGCATCGGCGACAGCGGCGCGGGTGGCAATGCACACCGCCCGCCAGATGTCGTTGCTCGACTGCTCGACGATGTCGCCGGCCTCGCGCCAGACCTCGATGTCGTGCTTGGCCGAGGCAAGCAGGTTTCCCGCCTGGTCGAACACCCCTGCCCGCGCGCTGCCGGTGCCGACGTCGATGCCGAGATAATGGGGCATGGGGAAACCTTCGGTTAGGGGAGTAGGGGAGTAAGGCAGGCAGTAGGGGAATAGGCAGCAGGCGAATAGCGACTAGATTTGAGCCCGGACTTTGGACCGCAGGACAGCATACTGGCCTAGTGCCCTACTCCCGTACTCCCCTCACAAATCATTGCTCTGCGGCAGGATCACCAGATCTCGGATCGTCACGTTGCGCGGCCGGGTCAGCATGAACATCACTGCCTCGGCGACCTCGCGCGGCTGCATCAGACCGCCGGCGGCGAGCTCTTCCTCGAGCTTGGCCTTCGGCCAGTCGTCGACCAGCGCGGTCACCACCGGGCCCGGCGCCACGGCACCGACGCGCAGGCCGTGCTTGGCCACCTGCCGGCGCACCGTGTGGACGAAGGCCTGCACGGCATGCTTGGACGCGGTATAGATCGGCTCCCAGACCACCGGAACCAGCCCGGCGATCGAACTGGTGACGATGATATCGCCGGTCTTGCGCTCGACCATGTGCGGCAGCACCGCGTGGATCGAGCGGAACACGGCGTTGATGTTGAGGTTCAGCATGCGGTCCCAGGCATCGGGATCGCCGGTCAGCACCTCGCCGCCGACATAGGCGCCCGCATTGGCATGGAAGATGTCGAGCTGCCCGGCCTTTTCCAGGATCTGCGGCATCATGGTGGCGACGCTTGATGGCTGCATCAGCTCGATCACCAGCGGGATCGCATTGGGGCCGAGGTCGGCGCACAGGCTGTTCAGCGTCGCCTCGGCGCGGTCGACCAGCACGACGCTGGCGCCCGCCGCCAGCATGTATCTTGCGCATTCGAGGCCGATCCCCGACGCCGCCCCGGTGACGGCCGCAACTTTTCCGGACAGTTGAGTCATATCTCTCTTCCTGTTGATGGGTTCAGGCCCGGCCATGGGAAACACGCGAACGGCGGGCCAGCGAGTCGACGATGACTGCTATGGCAAGCACGGCGCCTGTGATCATGTACCGAAGCGACGAGGACAGATCGAGCAGCGTCAAGCCGCTGGCGATCGACTGGATGACGATGATGCCGAGCAGTGCCGAATAGGCGCTGCCGCGGCCGCCGAACAGGCTGGTGCCGCCGATGACGGCCGCCGCGATGGCGTTGAGATTGACGTCGCCGGTGCCGGCCTGCTGGCTGGCCGACGCAAGCCGGGCCGCCGACAGCACGCCGCCGAAAGCGGCCAGCATCGAGCACAGCACGAAGGCGCTGGAATAGATCAGCCGCACATTGATGCCGGCGCGCCGCGCCGCCTCGCGGTTGCCGCCGACCGCCGACATCGAGCGGCCCCATTTCGTCCGCGTCAGCGCGTAATGCATGGCGATGACCAGGCCGACGAACAGGCCGAACATCCACGGAATTCCGCGCGCCTGGTTGAGGTAGAAGACGATGAGTTCGAGCACGATCGTGATCGCCACCGCCCGCGTGACGATGCCGCCGGTCGAGGGTGCCGACAGGTTGGCGGCGCGCCGGCGCGCAACGGTGCGCAGGCCGGTGATCAGCATGACGATGCCAGGCACCGCCGCCAGCCCGAACGACACGAATTTCGGCATCACCAGAAGCTGGCCGAAATTAACCAGGTTCGAGCCGTAAGGCAGGTTGATCGAGCCGGTGGAGCCAAGGATGTAGAGCTGCAGGCCGAGCACCGCGAGCAGTCCTGCGAGCGTCGAGACGAAGCTCGGCATGCCGAGCCGGTTGAACAGCAGCGCGTAAAGCGCGCCGATGAAGCCGCCGACGGCGACTGCGGCGAGGATGGCGAGCGCCACCGGCCAGCCCTGGTTGACCCACAGCGTGCCGACCAGCGCCGAGGCAAAGCCGCTGATCGAGCCGACCGACAGGTCGATCTCGCCGACCATCAAAACGCAGACGATGCCGAGCGCAATGACCCCGACGGTGGAAGAATCGAACAGCAGATTGACCAGGTTGCTGCTCGACAGGAAGATCGGATTGATGCTGGCGAACACCGTCCAGATGATGACCAGCCCGACGATGACCGGCAGCGAGCCGAGATCGCCCGAGCGCACGCGGTCGACGAAGGCGCGGATACTGCCGCTCAAACCGGCCTCATGCTTGACGCGCACGTCGGCGCGGTCGAGCTGCGGCGGAGCCGCCTGTTCGACTTGACGGCTCATGGGCGTGGCTCCTGGATTTGATCCTGTCGCGCTTGCCGGCGCTCGGCGCGTCGCGACACCGAATTGTTCGACGCGCCGGTGATGGCGCTGACCAGCTCCTGGTTCGAGGCGTCTGGGGTGAAGATGCCGTTGTTGCGGCCAAGCCGCAGCACGACGATGCGGTCGGCGACAGCGCGCACGTCTTCCATGTTGTGGCTGATGATGACGACGCCGAGGCCGCGGTCGCGCACCCGCTCGATCAGGTTGAGCACTTCGGCCGTCTGTGCGACGCCAAGCGCCGCCGTCGGCTCGTCGAGCAGGATAAGCTTGGGTTCGAGCAACAGCGAGCGGGCGATCGCCACCGTCTGGCGCTGGCCGCCCGACAGCGACGCGACCACTTCGCGCACACTGGGGATGCGCGCCGAAAGCTCGTTGAGCAGCGTCCAGGCGCGCACCTCCATCGCCACCTCGTCCAGGCGCAGCGGGTTGAGCTCGCGGCCGAGGAAGATGTTGGCGACGATGTCGAGGTTCTCGCACAGCGCCAGGTCCTGGAACACGGTGGCGATGCCGAGCGTGAGCGCCGCACTCGGGTCGGCCATCGTCACCTGCTTGCCGCGATAGCTGATGGTGCCCGAGCTTGGCTGATGCACGCCGGCGAGGATCTTGACCAGCGTCGACTTGCCGGCGCCGTTGTCGCCGACCAGCGCCACCACCTCGCCGGCATGGACATCGAGATCGATGTCGGTGAGCGCCGAGACGGCGCCGAAATTCTTCGAAATGCCGCGCAGGCTGAGCACCAGCTCGCCTGTCGGAACCGGTTCGTCCGGGGTATCGATCATGCCTGGAATACCTTTCAAGAAAGGACCGGTTCAAAAAGCGGGTAGGCGCTGCCTGGCCGCCGCCGGAGCTTGTTCCACCCCGATGCATTCGGGGTGGGGCTCCAGCCTATTGTTCGGCCAGGCAGCGGAACGGGGCAAGGGTCGCGGTCAGTTCCCGATGCCCAGCTTCTTGCAACCCTCCGCGTAGCGATCGACGCAGAGTTCGGCCGCGGTGTTGATCTTCTTGTCGATGATCTCGGCCTTCAGGTTTTCCTGCGTCACCACCGCCGGCGTGAACAGCTGCGACGGCGTATCGTACAGCGTCATCTCGGCCTTCGGCGTCTCGCCCGAAAGCAGCTTGATGGCGACGTTGGCAGCAGCCGCCGCCACGATCTCGCTCGGCTTGGAGATGGTGTTGTACTGGTCGCCGGCGATGATCAGCTGCAAGGCGGCGATCGTCGCGTCGTTGCCGGTCACCGGCGGCACCGGATCGACGCCGGCTGCCTTGAAGGCCGCGATGGCGCCACCACCGGTGCCGTCATTGGCGGCCACGACGCCGAGGATCTTGGGCCCGAAGCGGGTGATCTGGCCGCCGGCCCATTGCTGCGCCTTCGGCGGCGCCCATTCCGGCGTGTCGTATTCGGCCAGGATCTGGTAGCCGCTGTTGTCGAGGCCTTCATGGATGCCCTTCTTGATCAGCCCAGCCGCCGCGTCGGTCGGCGAGCCGTTGATCTGCAAAACGCCACCGGTGGCCGGATCGACCTTGAGCGCCTTCAGATGCGCGACCAGCGAGTCGGCGATGGCCTTGCCGATGCCTTCATTGTTGAACGAGACATAGAAGTCGGCCGGTGCGGTCGGGATAGGCCGGTCATAGGCGATGACCTTGATGCCCTGGCTCTGCGCCAGCTTGACCAGGGAGGCGGCGGCGGTCGAGTCCACGGGATCGAGCACGATCGCCTTGGCGCCCTGCGAGATCACCGAGTTGAACTGCTGCTGCTGGCGCGAGGCGTCGGCATCGGCGTTCTGGTAGAGCACCTTGCAGCCCGGGCACAGCTTCTTCATCTCGGCGGCAAAGCCGGGATAGTCATGCTGTTCGTAGCGGGTCGAGGCCTGGTCGGGCATCAGGAAGGCGACGGTGGCGTCGGTGACCTCGGCGGCCCTTGCGATCGCGGCGGTGCCGGCCAACAGCGACAGCGCAATTGCTGCCATGCCGGCGGACTTCAATGAAGATGAAAATCGGGTCATTCGGTCTTCTCCGTTTCTGGATATGGTTGTAAGAAGGTCGTTGACTGCTTTTTTGTGAAGACACGCCTCCGCCCTCGCCCCAGCTGCAATTGGGAACCAGGGCCCGGCATCGGCCTCTTGGCCGTGCCGACATCCTCCGCTGACGAAGGATTTCAAGGACAAGCGCTCTCCATCGCGGACCGCGTTATGCGGGCCACGTTGTCAGGCGAAAGATGTAGTTCCTCCCTTGGTTCCTCCCTGGCTCCTCCGTTAAGCGGCTTTTCCCGCGTTGATGTTGTCGGCCAGCAGGCGCCTGAAACGCGAGGGCGGCATGCCCTTCTCCGCCAGGAACTGCCGGTTGAAATTGGACAGATTGTTGAAGCCGACCTCGTAGCAGATGTCGGTGATCGAGGCCTGCTCGTCGCTCATCAGGATCTGGCAGGCGAGGTTGATACGCAGCCGCTTGACATATTGCACCAGCGACATGCCGGTGTGGCGGCGAAACGAGCGTGAGAAGGCGCCGGTCGACTGGCCGGCAATGGCCGCCAGATCCGTCTCGTCGAACAACTGCGTCAGGTTTTCACGGATGTAAGCCAACGCCTTGTTCATGCCGGCGGTCATGTAGCCCGAGGGATCCGGCCGGTAACTGGCGCTGGCGAGCAGCTGGAATTCCTGAGCGCGGCTGAGCAGGCCGGATATCAACATGAACAGCTCGATGCGGCGCACGCCTTGCGCCTGCATCATCTCTTCCATCAGCGGCGCCAGCTCCTTGCTGGTGCGGCTGGAAAACAGCACGCCGCGCCGCGACGCCTCGAGCAGTGGCCCGAGCCCCGCCAGTTCCGGCAGCACATGCATGGCATCACCAATGAAGCTTTCCGAAAACTGGATGATGCGGCCGCGCAGCGGAATGGAGCTGTCCCTCGGGATATCGCTCACCCAATTGTGCGGCAGGTTCGGACCGGTCAGCACCAGATTGCCTGGCTCGAACTCGCCGATGAAGTCGCCGACGAAATAGCGGCCGTTGGTGAAGATCACCTGATGCAGTTCATATTCGGGATGGAAATGCCAACGCACCGTGTGGAAGGGGTAGCCATGCGACCACGCCTTGAAGGACTCACCGCGTCGTATCTGGACAACTTCCAGGTCCGGTTCCATGTCCGTCTCCTCCGGGCCGGCACGGATCGTTGCCGCGTTCGACCCACATTCCCTAAACCGGCCGAATTGGTTTCGGCTCTGCATTTCGAGACCACGCTACCGGCTCATGACAGCAGGCGCCACCACGATTCAGGGCAACGGATGATACTTTTTTAACCGGGAAAGGGACACGGAAAGGCAATATTCGGGCAGGATGGGATCAGAACCGCTGACCGCAACGCGCCTGGCTCGGGCCGAGGCAACGGCCCCTGTTGAACCTGCCCTCCCAGCGCATCCGCCTCGGATCAAGCCACTCAAGCTGGGTCAAAGTCGCCCTCGTGCGCGACCGCCGTAAGCGGAAACCTCCTCAGTCCGTCGCCGACATGACGACGAAGTCCTGGCCGGAGCGGCTGTCGGGATGCAGCGGCGCGTCGGTGAGCACCATCACCATGCCCGGATGCATCCTCGCCTGCATGGCGTCGAGGAAGCTCTTTTGCGTGCTGAGCCGCTTGAGCATGTCCTGCTCATTGTTGAAGAACGAGCCGGAACTGGCGCTGCGGCTGATGTCGACCCATTGCCAGTCGTTGGCGGCGCCGGCCACCTGCAAGGTCAGCAAATGGCTGCCAAGCCCGCCGGACCCGGTGATGGTCAATGGCGCCTGCGCGACGACCACGCCGTTCTCGATCAGCATGATCTGCTTGTCGCCCGACGAGGCGATGATCGAGGTGACCGGGAAATCCTCCGGCTCGACCCAGTCGGCGGCGCGCTTGTGGCCGTCCTTGGAAGCGACGACGTTCTGGAACTGCCCGGCCGCGTAGCCACCCAGCACCATTCCGGGATTGGTCAGTTCGGCCGGGTCGCCGCGCGCGCCCGAAATGATGACCGGCGTGCCGATATGGGTGATGCCGAACAGATTGCTGGAAAAGGCGAGCGGCAGCCGCACGCAGCCATGCGAGGCCGGATAGCCCGGCAGATTGCCGGCATGCAGCGCGATGCCCGACCATGTCAGCCGGTTCATGTTCGGCATCGGCGCATCATTGTAGGTGCTCGACTTGTGGTCCTTGTCCTTTTGGAGAATGACGAAGATGCCGGTCGGCGTCTCATGCCCGGGCTTGCCGGACGAACAGGTCGAGACTGCTATGCGCACGCCGTTGCGATAAACATGCACGCGTTGCTGCGGCAAGGAGACGATGATGGCGACCGGCCCCTTCTTCTGGCGTTCCGGATGCCAGGTGAACTCGCCGGGCTTGAGATCCTTGATGTCCTCAAGCGTCTCGGCGGCGAAGCTTCGCGCCGCCGGCAACAACGCCAGCACGCCGGCGCCAAGCACCAAATGCCGTCTGTCGAGCCCCATGCCGCCCCCTCGTCATGACCAGCCGTCAGTCTAGAGGCTTTCCGGCCCGGATAGAAGCGGTCATGTTTGGGCAGATCGGGTCGCGCCTGGCTCTCACCCGAACCGGGCTTGCGTCCACGCTCCACCAGCCGCATTCGACTCCACCGCCGCCGCGACGAACTTTACGCCGCGCGCGCCATCGACGACGTCAGGCACTTGCGCCGCCCGGGCCGGATCGACCGCCGCGCCCGAGCGATGCGCGCGAATGATATCGGCGGCGTCGCGGTAGAAATTGGCGAAGGCCTCGATGTAACCTTCAGGATGCGCCGCCGGCATGCGCGACACCCGCCGGCTCTCTTGCGTTGAGCCATGGCCGCCGCGCACCAGCGTGCGTGTTTCCTCGCCGTAGATGGAGAAGCGCAATTCCTCCGGGCGCGCGCCCGACCATTCCAGCCCGGCTCTGTCGCCATAGATGCGCACGGACAAATCATTGTAGTGGCCGGGCGATGTCTGGCTGGCCAGGATTGTGCCGCGCGCTCCGCCGGTCCAGCGCACTAGCACATGGGCATTGTCGTCGAGCCGGCGCCCCGGCACGGCGGTGAACAGGTCGGCCGAAACCGCCTCGGCCTCACAACCCGAGATGTAGCTTGCCAGATTGAAGGCATGCACGCCGATATCGGCCAGCACCGCCGACTGCCCAGCGCGCGCCGGGTCGGTGCGCCACTCCGCCTGCTTCTGGCCTTCGGCGTCGATCGGTCTGGTCAGCCAGTCTTGGATATAGGCGCCATGCACCGACACGATGCGCCCGAGTTCGCCGGCCACCACCATCTCGCGCGCCTGGCGGACCATGGCGTAGCCGGTGTTGTTGAGAGTAACGACGAAGCGGCGTTTCTTCGCCCGCGCCAGCGCCACCAGCGCTTGCGCGTCGGCCAGCGTCGTCGACAGCGGCTTGTCGCAGATCACGTCGATGCCGGCTTCGAGGAAGGCTGTCGCGATCGGTGCGTGCAGATGGTTTGGCGTGACGATGACGACGGCCTCGATGCCGTCCGGTCGCGCGGCTTCGGCTTGCGCCATCACGCGATAATCGGCATAGCTGCGCTCCGGCGCGATACCGATCTCGGCGGCCGATGCGGCGGCGTTCTCCGGGTCGGAGGACAGCGCCCCGGCGACCAGAACGATCTGGTCGTCGAGGCGCATGGCCAGCCGGTGCACGGCGCCGATGAAGGCATTGCGGCCGCCACCAACCATGCCGACCCGCAAGCGTTGGCGTGTCGAGCCGTCCGAAGTTGCATAGACCATGATTTTCAAACTCCTCCGGACAGGCGATTTCTGAGGGGTGCAAGCCGATGACGCCGCCAGCGCTTTCGAACCCGATTTCCAATTTCCATATTGTAAAACGATCGTGCCGCGCTAGCCTGAAATCATGAGTGGGGCAGGCAAAACATCGGGACGGTCCGTTGCCGACGAGGCGGCGACCCGCAAACGCGGACGCTCGCTGGCGGCACTCGGTTACATCCAGCCGCAGACCTATGAGGAGTTGCGCGCGGTGCTGTCGTCCGGCACCGTGCATTTCCCCAAGCGGCTGCGCCAGGTCGCGATCTTCCTGTGGCAACATCCGAGCGACGTCGCGCTCGGCACCATCGCGCAGGTGGCGGCACAGGCCGGCGTGCAGCCTTCAACGCTGGTGCGCTTCGCCCAGATCTTCGGCTATGCCGGCTTTTCCGATTTCCAGGGCCTGTTCAAGGACCATATCAAGGGGTCGTGGCCGGACGGACGCGGCGAGCAACGGAGCGAACCCAACGCCGACCTGCATTTCCTGCACGGCATGGTCGGCGCCTCACAGGCCTCGCTTGGCCGCGTCGAGAGCGATTTCGACATCGAGAGTTTCGAGAAGATGGTGACGCTGCTGGCGGCCGCCGACCTGATCTATGTCATCGGCTCCAAGCGCGCCTTCCCCGTCACCACCTATCTGTCGCTGACGCTCTCGCAGCAGGGCGTGCGCAACGTGCTGGTCGACAATGTCGGCTCCACCGCGCTCGACCAGGTCGGCTGCATCGGCAGGCAGGACGCCGTGCTGGCGGTGTCCTTCAGCCCCTACAATTCGATCACACCCGACCTCGTCGCCGTGGCGCATGAGCGCAACGCCGGCATCGTCACCATCACCGACAGCACCTTCAGCCCGCTCATCCGGCTGTCGGACACCTGGCTGGAGGTGGTCGAATCCGACTTTGCCGGCTTCCGCTCGCTGGCGGCGTCGCTGGCCGTCGGCATGGCGCTGGTCCACGCAGTCGTCGCGCGCCGCGGCCAATGAGGCGCCGCTGGCACAATTGACTGCCGGGAATTGACGTTCCATATTTCGAAAAATAGAAACTTTGTTCCGGGAGGAGGAATGGAGCTTCAGCTCAAAGGCAAGGTGGTGCTGGTCACCGGCGCGACGCAAGGCATTGGCCGAGCAATTGCCGAAACGCTTGCGCGTTCGGGCGCCGGTGGTCTGCTGGTCACCGGTCGCGAGAAAGCGCGCGGCGATGCCGTCGCAGCCGAGCTTTCGCGGCTCGGAACGCCCACGGTTTTCGTCGCCGCCGACCTCTCCGACCCCGAAGCCCCTGCCCTGCTGGCGCAAGCCTGCATCGATCGCTTCGACCGCATCGATGGCCTTGTCAACGCCGCCGGCCTGACCGACCGCGCGTCCTTCCTCGATGCCGACCTCGATGACTGGGCAGCGCTCTTCGCCGTCAATGCGCGCGCACCATTCTTCCTCATGCAGGCGGCGATTGCCGATATGAAGAAGCGCGGCCAGGGCGGCGCCATCGTCAACATCCTGTCGATCAATGCCCATTGCGGCTCGCCGGAGCTCGCGGTGTACTCGGCCACCAAGGGCGCGCTGGCGACGCTGACCAAGAACGCCGCCAACGCCCATCGCTTCGACCGCATCCGCGTCAACGGCATCAATGTCGGCTGGACCGACACACCGGCCGAACGCACCATGCAGGCCGAGACGCTTGGCAACGGTCCGGGCTGGCTCGACGCCGCCAAGGCCTCGCAGCCTTTCGGCCGCCTGTTCTCGACGAGCGATGTGGCGAACCTCGCCGTCTTCCTGCTTTCCGACGCGGCCGGACCCATGACCGGCACGCTGATCGACCAGGAACAGTGGGTGATCGGAGCGAACCGGTGAGGGCTGCTGCCTCCCCCGAGACACTTGGACCGGCGCTGCTCGCCCGGTTGCCAACCATCGTCCAGAAGCCGGCCTATGACCGCGCGGCGCTCGCGCCCGGCATGGCGCACCTCGGCGTCGGCGCCTTCCACCGCTGCCACCAGGCAGAATACACCGACGATCTGCTGGCCAGCCATTTCGACCGCTGGGGCGTCGTCGGCATCAACATCCGGCCACCCAGCCTTGACGACACACTCGGCCGGCAAGGTGGTCTCTACACGCGGTTGATCCGCGAGAACGGCAATGTCGAGGCGCGCGTCATCGGCAGCATCATAGAGGTCGTCGACAGCCAGGCGAGTGCCGCACCCGCGCTAGATGTGCTGTCCTCATCCGACATCGAGGTGGTGACGATGACGGTGACCGAGAAAGGTTATTGCCACATCCCGTCCAGCGGCGAACTCGATCTCGACCATCCCGACATCGTCCACGACCTAGCCAACCCCGAGACGCCACGCAGTGTGCCCGGCCAGTTGGCGCGGGCGCTGGAATTGCGCCGGGCGACACATGGCCGGCCGCTGACGCTGCTCTCCTGCGACAACATCCCGGCCAATGGCACTATCCTGGCCAATGTCGTGCAGGCTTTTGCCGAACGGCGCGGCAACGGCCTTGCCGACTGGATCTCGGCCAACGCCGCCTTCCCGTCGGCCATGGTCGACCGCATCGCGCCGGCGGTCACGCAAGCCGACCTCGACGGCGTCGAGCAGCGTTTCGGCTACCGAGATGCCGCGGTCGTCGTCGGCGAGCCGTTCCGGCAGTGGGTGATCGAGCAGAAATTCGCCGGCCGCGTGCCGCGCTGGGATCGGGTCGGCGCCAGCTTCGTCGACGACGTCACGCCGTTCGAACATCTCAAGATGCGGGTGCTCAACGGCGCCCAGACGACGCTCGCCACGCTCGGCGTGCTGGCCGGCCTCGAACACACATTCGATGCCATCGCCGACCCGCTGCTGTTGGCCTTTGTGCAACGCATGCTTGTCGAAGAGACGCTGCCGACGCTGCTGCCGGTGCCGGGCATGGAACCGCTGGCCTATGTCGCGCAGAGCCTCGGCCGGCTGCGCAACATCGCGATCCGCCACCGCAACCACCAGATTGCCACCGACGGTTCGCAAAAGATCGTCCAGCGCTTGCTCAACCCGATCCGCGACCGCCTGAGCCAGGGCCAAAGCATCGCGCTGCTGGCGCTCCCGGTCGCCGGCTGGATGGCCTACCTGATCCAGGCCTCGGCACGGTTCGGCAAACGCTGGCCGGTGTCGGACCCCTATGCCGGCAAGGTCGCCGACATATCGGACGCAACCGGCCGCGATCCACAGGCACTGGTGGCCGGCATCCTTGCCATCGACACGATTTTCGAGCCCGGCCTTGCCGCGAACGATGTGTTCCGCAGGTCCGTCACATCAACGCTCGGCGAGCTGCTGTCGGACGATCCGATGGCCGCCGTCAGGCACAGTCTGGAACAGGGCGACGCGGTACGGTTGAAGCGGCCCGCACAATCGGCATAGTGGAAGTCGGTCATGAAGCCACGACGAGAGCAATTCCAGGAAAAGTGTGAAACGGCTTTCCGCCCGGAATTGCGTCAAAAACAAAGGGATAGAACGGTTCCTCGTTCCGTGAAACGATGAACTGCTCAGGGGAGGCATGATGAAACTTGGACTGCTCACCGCACCCTTCGCGGAGACGCCGCTTGGCGAGGTCGCCGGCTGGGCAAGCTCCGTCGGCTTCGAGGCGCTGGAAATCGCCTGCTGGCCGAAATCGTCAGGCGCCAGCCGCCGCTATGCCGGCACCAGCCACATCGACGCCGCCTCGACTTCCGCCGCGCAGGCCAGGGAGATCGTCGCCTCGCTGGCGGAGAAGAACCTCTCGGTCTCCGGCCTCGGCTACTATCCCAACCCGCTGCACCCCGACGCCGCCCACCGCGAGGCTGTCATCGGCCATCTGAAGAAGGTGATCGTGCTGGCCGCCAATATGGGCGTAACTGTCGTCAACACTTTCTGCGGTGGCGATGCCGCCAAGACCGTCGACGTCAACTGGCAGGAGGCGCTCAAGGTCTGGCCCGAAATCGTCGCCCATGCGCGCGGCCATGGCGTCAAGCTCGCCTTCGAGAACTGCCCGATGATCTTCAGCTATGACGAGTGGCCGGGCGGGCACAACATCGCCTATTCGCCGCAGGTCTGGCGCCGCATCCTGGAAGCGTGGGGCGGCGATGTCGGCATGAATTTCGACCCCTCGCACCTGGTCTGGCAGATGATCGACCAGGCCCGCTTCATCCGGGAATTCGGCCCCTACATGCTGCATGCCCATGCCAAGGACCTGATGATTGATCATGATGGACTCTACGAGCGCGGAATCCTCTCGGCTGGCATAGGCTGGCAGGTGCCGCGCATGCCGGGGCTCGGCGATGTCGACTGGAGCGGCTTCTTCTCCGGCCTCTACCGGGCCGGCTATGACGGACCCATCATCATCGAACACGAGGACAGGCGATTTGAAGGCAGCGACGATCAGGTGAAGCGGGGCTTTCTGCTTGCCCGCGACGTGCTGCGTCCGTTCGTGAAATGACGGCGCAATGCATGTCGCCCAAAGCGCGGAGGAGCGATTTTGGGACAACGACATGCATGGAACAAGCACAAGAACTTCAGGCGCGCCGCGTGAATCTCTTTCTGCGCGACGCGGTTTAACGGCTTGGAACTGAACTGAAAAACAATGTGGAGGAAAGTCTGAAATGAAGAAATATCTGACCATGGTCCCGCTACTTGCCGGCGCGGCCTTCCTGGCCTCAGTGGGCGCCTCGTCCGCCGCAGGCAAATACACCATAGGCATCTCCAACACCGTGCAGGGCAATGGCTGGCGCGAGGAGATGGTCTGCGCCATGAAGGCGCAGGCACTGGCCTCCGGCGAGGTCGCCAAGCTCAACATCGCCCACCGCAACACCGATGCGGCCGGCCAGCTCGAAGACATCCGCAACCTGATCAGCGCCAAGGTCGACGCCATCGTCGTCAACCCGGCCGATCCGGCCGGCATCAAGGCGGGCCTCGAGGAAGCCACCAAGGCCGGCATCGTCGTCGTCGCCGTCGACCAGGCGGTCACCGAACCGTCGGCCTACATCATCTCCAACAATCAGGAGCAGTACGCCTATCTCGGCGCCAAATGGCTGTTCGGCCAGATGGGCGGCAAGGGCGAAGTGTTCTACATGCGCGGTGCCGCCGGCGCGTCTGCGGACAGCGACCGCGACAAGGGCTTCAAGAAGGCGCTGGCCGAATTCCCCGACGTGAAGGTCGCACAGGAAGTCTTCACCGGCTGGCAGCAGGACCAGGCCAAGCAGCAGATCCTTTCCTTCCTCTCGACGGGAACGCCGATCAACGGCATCTGGACCTCCGGCATCGACAACGTCATCGTCGACGCGCTGGTCGAGTCGCAGGCGCCGCTGGTGCCGATCGTCGGTGCCGACAATGCCGGCTTCGTCGGCCAGTTGAGTTCGGTCAAGGGTCTCGTCGGCGCCGCAGTCACCAACCCCGGTTCGATCGGCGGCGCTGGCGTGACGCTGGCGCTGCAGATCCTCGACGGCAAGAAGCCGGCACAGCAGACCGTGCTGGTCGAGCCGCAGCTGTGGGAGAACGCCACCGACGAAGGCAAGGCCAAGCTGAAGGCCGCCGCCGACCCGTCGCTGAGCCCCGAATGGCCGGTCTCGATCTCGATCCCGGACTGGACCACCTACACCAAGGACCAGATCGTCGCCTGCAAGGGCCCGGGCGAGTAAGTCTGGGCTTTCGCTAACGGCCGTCGGTCGGCGCCGCCCCTCACCTGCCTGCCGGCATCCTCTCCCCGTATAGAGACGGGGAGAGGGACGTCGTCGCCGGCGTTGCGGACAGCTTCTCTCTCCCCGTTTAGGGGGAGAGATGTCCGGCAGGACAGTGAGGGGCGGCGCTGACATTCGCAGTGATCCGAGCACGCAACCCGAGAACCTCCGGATTTGACCAGCAACCCGCTCCTCGACGCCACCGGCGTCGCCAAGAATTACGGCGCCGTTGCCGCGCTGCGCAACGCATCGCTTTCGGTGCTGCCAGGCGAGGTGCACGCGCTGATGGGCGCCAACGGCGCCGGCAAGTCGACGCTGGTGAAGATCCTGACCGGCGCTATTCCTGCCAATGCCGGGCGTATCCTGATCCGTGGCGAGGCCCGCGACATACGCTCGCCCGCCGCCGCCCGCCGCGCCGGCCTTTTGCCCGTCTACCAGGAGCCGTCGCTGATCCCCGATCTCGACGTGCTGTCCAATCTCAGGCTGACCGGCACGCCGGTCGAGCCGTTCCGCGCCTGGGTGCGCGAACTCGGCATTCCCGATCTCGATATCCGCGACACCGCCCGCGACATTCCGCTGGCCGTGCTGCGCGTGCTCGACCTGGCGCGTGCGCTGGCCGTCGAGCCCGACGTGCTGCTGCTCGACGAGATGACGGCGGCGCTGCCCGCCAACCTTGCCGAAAAGGTGCTGGAAGTGGTGCGCCGCCAGGGGGACAGCGGCCGCGCGGTGATCTTCATCTCCCACCGCTTCGTCGAGATCTCGGCGCTGTGCGACCGCGCCACCGTACTGCGCGACGGCGAGACCGTCGGCGTCGTCGACATCGTGCCCGGCGTCGAGGAAAAGATCGTCGAGCTGATGCTCGGCACACGCATCGTCAAGACCCATGTCGCCGCCCGCAGCGCCAGCCAGAAGGCCGCAGTCGCCCCTGCCCGCCCGCGGCTGGCGGTGCGCAATCTGCGCGTCGGAACCAAGCTCAACGACGTCTCCTTCGATCTCGCCGATGGCGAGGTCGCCGGCGTCGTCGCGCTTGAAGGCCAGGGCCAGGACGAGCTGTTCGCCGCTCTTGCCGGCTCGATCCGTCCATCGGGCGGCGCAATAGAGGTCGACGGCCAGCCGGCGAAATTCTCCCACCCGATCGACGCCATCCGCGCCGGCCTCGCCTATGTGCCAGGCGACCGCGCCGAGGCGCTGGCCATGCAGCGCTCGGTGCGCGAGAACATCGCGCTGCCCTTCAGTGCCGCCTTGCGCAACTGGGGGCCGATTGCCATGCGACAGGAGCGCGCCAAGGTGATCAGCGCCATCGAGCGGCTGCAGATCGACACCCGCGCGCAGGGGGAAGTGCAGCGCCTGTCCGGCGGCAACCAGCAGAAGGTGACCATCGCCCGCTGGATCGCCGCCGACACACGGACCCTGCTGTGCTTCGACCCGACGCGCGGCATCGATGTCGGCACCAAGCAGGAGATCTACAAACTGCTGCGAGAGGTCGCCGGCCACGGCAAGTCGGTGCTGTTCTACACCTCCGAACTGGAGGAGGTGCAACGTGTCTGCGACCGCGTCATCGTGATCTTCGGGGGCCGCGTCGTCGACATCTTCGCGGTCGAGGAGGCCGACGAGCCGGCGCTGATGCGCGCCGCCTACGGCCTGCCGCGCGGCGCCAAGGCCGACATCGGCATTTTGGCCGATCCCCACTCTTCTTCCGCCGAGAGCGCGAGTTCCTCGGATTCGAACACGCCGGGGGCGACGCCATGAGCCACTTCCTGCGCCGCCAGGGCTGGGTCGCCGGCCTGTTCGTCCTCTTCATCGTCCTGTTCGTCATCACAAAACTGATCCAGCCGGCCTACGGCAGCGGCGATTTCGGCTCGCTCGTACGCGCCGTGCTGCCTTACGCCTTCGCGGTCGCCGCCCAGACCGTCGTCGTCATCGCCGGCGGCATCGACCTGTCGGTCGCCGCCATGATGGCGCTGACCAGCGTCACCGCCGCCTCGATGATGTCAGGCGCCAGCGAAGAATATGCGCTGTTCGTGGTGCCGTTCGTGCTCGCCGTGGGGTTCGTGCTCGGCGCCATCAACGGAATGCTGATCGTCGTCACCCGGGTGCCCGACATCGTCGTCACACTGGCCACTTTGTTCGTGCTGCAAGGCGCTGCCCTTTTGGTGCTCGATGCGCCGGGCGGTGCGGCGGCCGAATGGCTGAAGGCGCTGATCTCGGGCACGGTGTCGATACCCGGCCTGCCCGACGGCATCGATGCCTGGCTGCCCAAGGCTTTGCTGCTGCTCATCGTCTGCCTCTGCATCATCTGGATACCGCTCAGGCGGTCACGCCTCGGCCTCTCCATCTATGCCATCGGCTCGAGCGAGCTGGCGGCGTTCCGCAGTGGCGTCCCGGTGGCGCGCACCCGCATCATCGCCTATGCGCTGTCGGGCCTGTTTGCCGCTTTTGGCGGGCTGGCGCTGACCATGAGCACCGGCATCGGTGCGCCCATTCCCGGCCCCTATCTGCTCGCCAGCGTCGCGGCGGTGGTTCTCGGCGGCGTCGCACTCGGTGGCGGCAAAGGCGGCCTCCTCGGCCCCATCGTCGCCGTCTTCGTGCTGCGGCTGGTGCGCACCGACCTGACGCTGCTTGCCATCGACCCCAACGTCACCGCCATCATCGAAGGCGCTATCATGGTCGCCGTGGTGATGTTCGGCGCCTTCATCACCATGCGGAGCCGGCAGTCATGAGCGGGCATGAAATGGGGCGTCGTGGAGCACTATCCCCTCCCGTCAACCGAACCAACATCGGGCGAAACCAATCGCGAGCACGAGCGTCATGAGCACAACCGCGATCTCTCCCCAACCTGTCCCCTTCGGCCGCCGCGTAAAGCGCTTTATGGCCGACCGACCGCTGATCCCGCTGATCATCCTGCTCGTCATCCTGGTGGTGATCCTGCAGATCCTGCGCCCCGGCATCGTCAACGAACGCTGGATCGCCAACACCATCAAATTCGCCATTCCCTTGGCGATCCTCGCCGGCTGCCAGACCATGACCATGCTGACCGGCGGCATCGACCTGTCGATTGGCACGGTGGCGACGATGAGCGCCTTCATCATGGCCACGCAAATCGTCAACCAGGACCCGGCGGTGGCCTTCGCGCTGGCGATGATGCCGGCGGTGCTGATCGGACTGGTCAACGGCATAGGCGTCGGCGTCTTCCGCGTCCATCCGCTGATCATGACGCTGGGCACCAGCCTGATCGGCACCGGCTGCCTGCAGGTCTACCAGCGCACGGTGATCGCGTCGGGCGCCAGGATCCCAGACTTCCTCGCCTGGCTCGGCACCGGCCTGACATATGGCGTACCCAACGCCCTGCTGCTGTTCGTGCCGCTGGCCGCACTCATCGTCTTCACCTTGAGCCGCACCGGCTTCGGCCGCCTGCTCTACGCCGTCGGCGACAATGAGCGCGCGACCCGCCTCTCCGGCGTGCGATACTGGCAGGTCATCACGGCGCTCTACGTCATCTCCAGCGTGCTCGCCGGCATCACCGGCCTGCTCTATATCGGCCTGATCAAGGCCCCCTCCCTGTCGCTCGCCGAACCGCTGGTGCTGCCTTCGGTGGCGGCAGCCGTGATCGGCGGCACCTCGATCTTCGGCGGCCGCGGCGGTTACACCGGCACCATCATCGGCGCCCTGATCCTCACCGTGCTGACGACGCTGCTGACCATCCTGCAAATGCCGGAAGGGGCCAGGCGGATCTTGTTCGGGCTGATTGTGCTGTTCGTGACGGCGGCGTATCTAAGGATTGTGGAGGAAAGGTAGGGGTGGGCGCGGAAGCGAATTTCCGCTTCGCGCCGCGTTTCGGCCACAGAGGCAACAGGCAGCCTTGCCGCCGACAACGGTCGCTGTCCCCGGCATTCTCGAACAGCCATTCTCCGTCCCGAAAGAAGACCCTTCCTTCCAGCTTTGGGCCCGCATCGCAAGCCGGTGGTCGCAGTATACAGCTGGATGTGACGCAGTATATGCGAGCCGACATGTCAGCGAGCTGCGATGGATCGAAAGACTCTTGGAAGCTCATTTGCGCTCCAGCAGCTATAGCCGACTTTGTCTCACTCCCTTGGCAAGTAGACTTCATCCAACTGGCGATTGGCTTAGCCGGTTTTGGCCGCCACTACAAAGAAATACAAGAGTGACACCAATCGGAACTCGTGCCTTTGTTGCTGGTCCAAGAGGCGAAAAGGGGACGCTGGGATCGGCTTAAGCTAAGAAGATTCTAGCTTGCAGCCTTGCTAATTTACTGACATATTTATCTGTTTCCGAGTTTTGCACTATGGCAATTGGGGCAAAAAGATGGCCAAGGAATCTGCGAATGCCGCTTCTCCAGCAGTTAAAGCGGACGTAAATCTGATGGGTAATGCAGAGGGTAACGGGCTGAACTTCATGGCGGCCCAGGCTCGCGAGGGCGGAGGCTCCGGCGACGCTGTAGGTGTCGACAAGATACGCGATCTGCTGTTCGGCAACCAGATGCAGGACTATGACCGCCGGTTTTCCAAGCTTGAAGAACGGTTCTTGCAGCGCTTCAAGGATGTCGAATCCGAGGCCAAGCGCAATCTCGAAATGTACGAGTCAAATGCAAAGAAGCAGGTCGAATCGCTTGCGGCGCAATTGCGGAACGAAAAAGACGCACGAGCCGAGGCCGACAAGGAGATTGACCGGAACCTTCGCGAGCAAAATCAGGCACTTGAAAAGCAGGTGCGCGCGTTGTCGGATCAATTGAGCGAGCTTGAGCGCGATGTTGCGGATCGGATGAATCGAAATGATCATTCGCTGCGTGAGGATATCAAGCAAAAGAATGAAACCGTTCAGATGATCATGGAGAAAATGTTCTCCGATCTTAGCAACGTCAAGACCGACCGAAATCTTTTGGCTGGCCTGTTTGTCGAGGTTGCAAAATGTCTGAATCAGGATCCCGTAGGTAACAAGAACAACTCGGAACGCAGCTGGAAAGTGAGTTGATCGGAATTTGACGTCAACCGTCGACCCAGTCAACCTTCCTCAAAGTACAGCCTCGAACGATACCGAGATTGATCGCGAGGCTCTGGCTAGGCTGTTGGTCGAAATTGCCCGGAACGTCGATCCGGACAATCATGCGCATTTCGACGTTCCAGCCGCCGACCATCGCATGGACACACTTCGCGAGCTGCTGGTCGGCCGCGAAATTTCTGAGCTTTCACGCGTTACGCACCTGCTCGACGAACCCGAGCAGCTTGCGGCCGCAGTGGGGGACGTTCTCCCCAGCGCAGCCGCATCGGCGTCTCATGCGCAACTCGGCGAGGCCTTTGCGCCAGTTGTCGAGCGGGCCGTGCGACGGTCCATCCAGAAGAACCCGCGCACGCTGACGGATATATTATACCCGGTGTTTCTGCCGGCTATTCGCAAGTCGATCGGCGAAAAGATCGACCAGACCTTTCAGTCGCTGAACGAATCTTTAAGGCATATATTTACCTGGCATGGACTTAAGTGGAGATTTGAAGCTTGGAGGACAGGAACGAGCTTCTCAGAAGTTGTCCTTAAGCATTCCCTCTCCTATCAAGTAGAGCATGTCTTTCTCATTAACCGCAATTCCGGGCTATTGATTACACATGTAGCCGCCGAAAATGCAACGAGCGAAGACCCTCAACTAATTTCTTCGATGCTTAGTGCAATTCAAGATTTTGTGAAGGACTCATTCAACGAGAAAGAACAGAGCGGACTGGACACTATCCGTTTCGGGGAGCTTCGTCTTTGGTCGGAAGTTGGACCGTTTGCGACCTTGGTTGCGGTGATCCGCGGAAATCCGCCAGAGGAATTACATGAAATAATTCGCGACGTACTGCTTCGCATCCACGATGAGAGCTCAGAAGCTCTAGAGCAGTTTGACGGCGACAGTTCGCAGTTGGCCGGCGTAGAGGCGCAGCTACAGACCTGTGTTGAACTGAAGCACGAGGATTCAAACGAGGGATTTCCGTGGCTGGTGGTGGCTGCAGTCCTGCTGGTTTTGGTACCCGCAGGCGGTTGGTTCTTTCTTTCCTGGCAAGCCGGGCAGCGCTGGCAGGCCTATGTGTCGCGACTGGAGACCCAGCCGGGCATCATCGTTGCGGAACACCAGATGCGCGGCGGCCAATTCTATATCGCCGGCCTGAGAGACCCGCTTGCCGCCGACCCGCAGTCGCTGTTGTCCGGAACGCAAGTCGATCCCGCTCGAGTTCATTCGCAGTGGCAATTCTATCAGAGCCTTGAGCCGGAGTTCGTGTTGAAGCGGCTGACGGCGTCGCTGGCCCCGCCGGATACAGTACGACTTTCGATCGTCAACGGTCGCATCGTTGCCGAGGGTGAGGCTCCCGACACGTGGATCGACCGGGCGCGTGCCACCGCCCAACAACTTTCGGCAGGCGGGCCGGTCTTCGATATCTCCAAGGTTCGTGATGTTAGCCCCGAAGCACGCGCAGCGGAGCGCTGGCAGGCCTATGTGTCGCGACTGGGGGCCCAACCGGGCATCATCGTTGCAGATCAGAAGATACGCGATGGCCAATTCTATATTGCCGGCCTCAGAGACCCACTTGCCGCCGACCCGCAGTCGCTGCTGTCCGGAACGCAGGTAGATCCCGCCCGGGTTCATTCGCAGTGGCAATTCTATCAGAGCCTTGAGCCGGAGTTCGTGTTGAAGCGCCTGACGGCGTCGCTGGCTCCGCCGGATTCGATACGGCTTTCGATCGTCAATGATCGCATCGTTGCCGAGGGTGAAGCTCCCGACACGTGGATCAACCGGGCGCAGGCCGCGGCCCAGCAGCTTTCGGCAGGCGGGCCGGTCTTCGATATCTCCAGAGTCCGCGATGTAAGCCCCGAAGCACGCGAGGCGGAGCGCTGGCAGGCCTATGTGTCGCGACTGGGGACCCAGCCGGGCATCATCGTTGCAGATCAAAAGATACGCGATGGCCAATTCTATATTGCCGGCCTGAGAGACCCGCTTGCCGCCGACCCGCAGTCGCTGCTGTCCGGAACGCAGGTCGATCCCGCCCGGGTTCATTCGCAGTGGCAATTCTATCAGAGCCTTGAGCCGGAGTTCGTGTTGAAGCGGCTGACAGCGTCGCTGTATCCGCCGGATACAGTACGACTTTCAATCGTCAATGATCGCATCGTTGCCGAGGGTGAGGCTCCCGACACCTGGATAGACAAGGCGCGCGCAGCAGCCCGACAGCTTTCGGCAGGCGGACCGGAATTCGACATCTCCAAGGTTCGTGATGTGAGCCCCGACGCACGAGCGGCAGAGCACTGGCAATATTATGTGTCGCGACTTGAGGCTCAACCGGGAATCATCGTCGCCCAACAAACAGCGAGGGGTGGACATTTCTACATTTCCGGCCTGAGAGACCCGCTTGCCGCCGACCCGCAAGCTCTGCTGTCCGGAACGGAGGTTGATCCTGCCCGCGTTCATTCACAGTGGCAATTCTATCAGAGCCTTGATCCGAAGTTCGTGGTGAAGCGGCTGACGGCGTCGCTGACCCCGCCGAAATCGGTTCAGGTTTCGATCGTCCAGGGTCGCATCGTTGTCGTGGGTGAGGCTCCTGCCGCCTGGATCACCCGGGCGCAGGCCGCCTCCGAGCAACTTTCGGCGGACGGAGTGGTTCTGGATGTCTCGCAGCTGCGTGAGCTGAACCTTGCAGAACTTAATTATTTGAGAGAAGCCATCCAGACGACCGATATTTTCTTCTCGTCCGGCAAAGTTGTGCCGGGACCAGAGCAGGTGCCGGTTCTCGACAGGTTGGCGGATCAAATAAAGGAATTCGCCCAGAATGCCCGCAAGTCAGGCGTAACAGCGCGGTTCATGTTAACCGGGCATTCGGACGCCACTGGCCGTGAGACGGCGAACGCGTCGATCAGCGCCGCCCGCGCCGAGACAGTTCGCGCGCTTCTCAACAAGCGCGGCGTCCCTCCGGAACTGCTGCTGGTTCGGGGCGCGGGCACTTTCGAGCCGTTGGTACCTGAAAATATTCAAACTGGGAGCTCCACCAATCGTCGGGTTTCGGTTACGGTAAACCTGGACTAGGGCGGGGCCCACGATGCTGCAAAAAAAGATCTGCATGTTGGGCGGCTTCGCTGTCGGAAAGACGAGCCTGGTGCGCAGGTTCGTGCAAAGCATCTTTTCGGAAACTTACTTGACCACGGTGGGAGTGAAAATCGACAAGAAGAGTGTCGTACTCGCGGACAAAACCGTGGATCTGATTTTGTGGGATTTGGCCGGCGAAGACGATATCGGCTCATTCCGCGTCAGCTATGTGCGAGGTGCGACCGGGCTCGTGCTTGTCGTCGATGGAACCCGCGCCGCCACTCTTGCCGTGGCGCTCACGCTGCGCGAGCGGGTCGAGGCCGAATTCGGGCCTATGCCGTTCGTGTTGCTGTTCAACAAATCCGATCTGGCCGATCGGTGGGCAATACCGGATAGTGAGATTGACGGACTGAGGCAACTTGGATGGCAAATCTATCTGACAAGCGCGCTTTCGGGTGAATGTGTCGATGACGCGTTTCGTCAGCTTGCTTCGATGGTCACCGAATAGACCATGCATGGATTGCCAAGAGAAGTCAGAAGCTGGATTTTCAACTTCTTCTACCGTGAGCACTCTGTCGCATATCTGAAAATTGACGCGGAGCTTTCCATCGCTGCGAAGGGCGGCAACCTTAAGCACTACGGGCTCTCATCACTTCGCATCGGCAAACCAGTTAGCGACCAGCTTGAATTCATGGAAGGCTTGCTGCCTTGCCCGGAGCTTCCATTTCATATGGCCATGGTCGAACTGCCCGGCGGGCGTGTCGCGGACCTTCATCTTTTTGCTGACGATGACTGCGTGTGGCTGCTCGTTCTTGACGCCACCGCCGAACGCGACAACAGGCAGCGGCTTCAACAGAAGGCTTATGAAATGACGCTCCTGCAAGAGAGGGAGCGTCAACTCAACGAGAAATTACGATCGACGAACGAGGCGTTGAGGGAGAGCCAGGAGGGATTGTCGCGTGAATACCAGCGCGCCGAAACCCTGCTCCTCAATATTCTTCCGGCGTCGATCGCGGAGCGGCTAAAGGCGCACGAACAGATTGCGGACAACCACGCGGAGGTGAGTGTGCTTTTTGCCGACATCGTCGGTTTTACGGAAAGAGCGCGAAGCGTCGGAGCCGTGACGACGCTCGCTATCTTGAATTACTTTTTCAAGGTGGCGGATCAGCTCTCGGAACGATATGGCTGCGAAAAGATCAAGACGATCGGCGATTGTGTGATGGTGGTCGCCGGCCTGCCCGCCGCGCGATCCGATCATGCGGAAGCCCTTGCGCACTACGCACTTGAACTGCGCGAGGCGGGTCGGCGCGAACGGTTCGCGGGAGAGCCGCTAAGACTGAGAATTGGAATTCACTCCGGACCGATCGTCGCCGGCGTCATAGGCAAAAAGCGGTTTGCCTATGACCTGTGGGGCGACACCGTCAATCTCGCCTCACGGATTCAAACGTCCGCCGAGCCCGATGAAATCCGTATTTCGGATGCAACTCACACACTGCTTGGACCAGATTTCGCTTGCGACCCACTCGAGGAAACGGAATTGCGGGGCACAGGTCGTGTGCGCATGTGGCGGCTCCGGGCCTGATTTGCCGCTGAGCAGTGCCAACCCTGCAGCGTTTTTTCATTTCAAGCCAGTGAATGTCCACAGAGGGTGCGCGAAGCAGTCGACCGCCGTGCGACCGCCAAAGGTGTGTCCTGGGTGATCTCGGATTGTCTGAGCATCTTTCGTCAAGCCCACCCGGCAAGACACGCTCCGTGAACCAAAAGAATGACAGTCACGGGCGCTTCTCTTTGCAAGCTTAAGTCGGGTTGCCGTCAACTAGAACGGGGCCGCTCCCATATCTGAGATCGATAAGGTAGACTGCAGCATCGGAAGACGGCGATGCACCATTCGTTTGGACAATTCGAACTTGATGAAGCTGCCCGCAAACTGTCCCTGGAGGGCGTTGGGCAGAAAATCCAGCCGCTTGTCTTTGACTTGCTCGTATATCTGGTTCGCAACGCAGGCAGAGTTGTACCCAAAGAGGAGTTGATGGACGCTCTTTGGCCGGATGTCATTGTGACAGAAGCTTCGCTTCAACGGGTGGTTAGCCTTACACGCAAGGCCCTTGCAGCGGGCGGATTGCAGGAAGCGATACACAGCTACGTCCGCCACGGCTATCGCTTCGCAATCGATGAGCCAGGATTGGGCTACGTGCGGCCTGCCACGTTCGCGGGAGACGACAACCTTGGGCAGGCTCGCAGGCTAGCGTCGGCACGCGATTGGAGCGCGGCCGCAAAGCTCTTCGCAGGTCTTGCGGATATCGAGGCTCTCTCTCCGGCGGATATCGATCTTTGGGCTTTGGTCGTTGAATGCGGAGGGCGGCCGACCGAGGCGATCCCTGTGCTGACCCGCGCCGTTGCTGCTCATATCGAGGCTGGGGATTCAGCGCGCGCCGCCAGATCCGCTGTGACACTTGCCAAGATCCAAGCCGAACGGGGAGCGGCTGCCGTTGCGGAGGGATGGCTGGAACGTGCTGCTTCGCTTCTTTCTCAGTCCAAGGACGCGAGCACGGAATCGTATCTGCTATGGATGAAGTCGCGTCTTGCGTCCTCAGGCGGCCGCCCTGAGGAAGCGCTTCAGTTGGCTTCGGCCGCCCACTCGATAGCTGAACATTGCGATGACCCTGGCCTGCGAGCCCTGACCCTGACCTACAAGGGATTTTACAATCTGGCGCTTGGCAAGATCGAGGAGGGCAACGAGCAGCAAAACCATGCGGCGGCGATCGCGTTGTCGAGCCAGGTGGACCCGATCACCGGTAGCCTGGTCTATTGCAACATCCTCTGGAGCTGCAGGACCTTCGCCGATTGGTCGCGTGCTCGCCAGTGGAGCGAAGGTTTTGAAAGCTGGTGTACCGCAAGCTTTGCCCAAACATCGGGAGCCTGTGACCTTCATCGTGCCGAAGTGGTTGCGGCGCAACAGATTTTGCCTGAGGCCCTGGCTTGCATAAATGAGGCGCTTCCTAAACTTTCTGCAGAAGAATCGTGGTCGCTTGGCGAGGGCTTTCGGGTCCGTGGCGATATTTTCGCCATGATCGGCGATCTCGCGTCGGCGCGAGCTGACTACGATCAGGCCTATGCACTCGGCTGGGACGCGGAGCCGGGCAATGCCTTGCTGTTGTTCGAAACCGGCGACTTGGAAGGTGCGCTCGCTGCGATTGACCGTGTCTTACAAGGGGTGTCATGGTTCCATCTTCAGCGGCGAGGAAACCTGTTGGTCAATGCAGCCTGCATTGCAGCACGCGGCGGACGCTCGAACCAAGCATCAATCTATCTGACCGAAATCGATGCACAACCACAACGCTGGCGACAACCGGCGACGCAGGCGCTGATAGCCGAAACAAAGGCTGCACTCTGCAAGCCAGACGACCCGAACAAAAATCGCCTTCTGCTGTTGGCCCGGCAACTCTGGACAAGCGCCGGTGTCGATTATCATGCGGCGAGGATCCGCCTGCAGTTGGCAAGAGCTCTGCTCGGCTCGGGCGACGTCAGCGGCGCGAAAGTAGAAATCACGGCGGCAGAAAGATCGGCTCGTCACCTGGGATCGCAGCGCCTGGACCAAGAAGCCGCACTGCTTCGCCACAGCCTCTTGCCCGATAGCCAATCGCTCATCGATGGCCCCAGGCAAGAGCTCATCACCTGAACGCCGCTCGCTTGCCTGCCGCGATGGGCTACGGATCAGCTCTTGCCGCCGAGCCAGGGCGAAGATCAGCCAAAGATAAGCTCGAGATAAGGACGGTCAGTCCCCTCAGCAGGTAATTTTTCCCCGTCATGCAGACACGCATGGCACCAGCGGCGCCGACAATGGGTCGGCGCGATAGCGAAAGGGAAAAATCGTGAGCCTCTATGTCATCCGTCGCCCTAGCGCATGGGCATCTCTGCAGGAACTCGAAGCCGCCGGCGCGAAATCAGCGAAGGTCGCCAAGGAACAGATGCCGGGCCAAGTCCGCTGGATCCGCAGTTACGTGGTGAATGAACCCGATGGGCGCATCGGCACCTTCTGCATCTACGAGGCGAAAGACGGCGAGGCCATCCGGGATCACGCCAAGCGCGTCGGCATGCCGGGAGAGGAATTCTACCCGGTGGCCGACACCGTCATCCTTCAAAACGATCCGATTTCAACAGCAGCCGCCTGACGGAGTCCAGTTGCTGCCTCACGTCTTCAGCGTGGGGCAGCATCACGCAACCAAAAGGCAATGAACAGACGGCGCTTGGAGGCGGCATGCCCGCATACCAGCGCCCCTAATCCTAACACGTGGAGAAAACAATGTTTCACTACCTCAAGCATGTTTCGATTGGGCTGAAGGCTCGCAGAACCGAGAGGGCTTTGCGCGCTCTGCCCGACCATATCCTGAAGGACATAGGCCTTCGACGCGATGCAATCTCGTATGCCGTTCGAGAGCATCTGAAGCACGATCGTATTTGATCGTTCGCAACTAGATGGAATTGGAAAATGGAAATTCTTATAAACATGGCGAACATCATGTATGTGGTCGCTTACTTCACGTTGGATATTTTGCGGCTGCGGATACTGACGACTGCAGCAGCAATCTGTCTCGCCGTGTATTTCTACAGCCAGCCGGCGCCGCTCATGAACGTGGTCGGCTGGAATGTTTTCTTTGTACTTCTGAACCTCATCCAGATCGGCCGCATCTTGACGTCTCGGTACGTCAAGCTGCGGTCATACTCTCGCCGGGAAAATGCCGGCGGGCGCATGCRAAATGGCCACTCTTGAACGACATTGGCGCTCGAAACCGAGACATCAAGTATGAGGCGCATGGTTTCGGACCGTGTGGTTGCTGGCGACTGTCGGCACTGGCGCAAATTCGCGGCAGGCCGGAAACCTGAGGCTGCCGCCTCACACCGCCAGGTGTCCCTGCTCCGCCTCCTCAGCGTTGGGGTCGCCCGGGGCCGTTGCCCAGGCGAGTTCGACCAGCGTCACGGTACGCCGGCCTACCCCGTCGAGCTGGCAGACGATGAGGCCTTGCTCCTCGATGTAGGTGAGGAGACGCCGGGCACGGCGCAGCGAATGGGAGCCATAGGCGCGGGCGATCGCAGCGTCGCTCGGGCAAGGCCAGCCCTCCTTCGCCGCCCTGGCGATCATCATGAACACGCCCTGCATATCGTCGGGCAGCAGCGAGGCGCGCACCGAGACGTCCTGCCAGGCGTCATCCCCTGCTGCCATGTCGGAGCCGAGCCCGGCGCGGGCGCGTGTCAGCATGCGGCGGAACTCCGGCAGATCGGGCACCACCGAGGCAAGGCCCTCAATGCGACAGCGCACCACGAACTCTTGATAAAGCACGCCGATGACACGGAAGCCCGCGTCGGGCTGCGCCAGGATGGCGCGCAGCACACGGTCCACACGCTCGCGGCGCTCGGCCAGGTCCTCCGCGCTGATTTGCGGCTCCACCGGCTCGGGGCGGATTTCGAGTGCCGCCGACTTCGCCGCCATCAGTTGATCGAGCAGGTCCGGCGACGACCGGCGCTGCGGCCGCACCGTCTCGGGCGGCGGCGCTGCCAGGATGATGGCGCGCGCGTCCTCCAGCGCTGCTTCCGGCAGCGGCATCAGCCGCGGCGTGCCGTTGCGCGGGCTGGTGTCGGTCGGGCCGATGCGCAGGCCGAGCGGCCGGCGTGACAGCGCCGGACCGAGCGCCATGAACTGGCCGCGCTCCAGGTCGCGAAATGCCTCCGCCTGGCGCCGCTCCATGCCCAAAAGGTCGGCGGCGCGCGCCATGTCGATATCGAGGAAGGTGCGGCCCATGAGGAAATTGGACGCCTCGGCAGCGACGTTCTTGGCGAGCTTGGCCAGCCGCTGGGTGGCGATGATGCCGGCAAGCCCGCGTTTGCGGCCACGGCACATCAAATTGGTCATCGCGCCAAGCGAGATTTTGCGCGCCTCGTCCGAAACCTCGCCGGCCACCGCCGGCGCGAACAGCTGCGCTTCGTCCACCACCACCAGCATCGGATACCAATGGTCGCGGGCGACCTCGAACAGCCCGCCGAGGAAGGCGGCGGCCCGCCGCATCTGATTCTCGGCGTCGAGCCCCTCGAGATTGAGCACGGTGGAGACTCGGTGGATGCGCGCCCGCTCGCCGGCGCTCTGCAGGCCGCGCTCGGTATGCTCCTCGGCATCGATCACCAGATGGCCGAAACGGTCGCCTAGCGACACGAAGTCGCCTTCGGGGTCGATGATGGTCTGCTGGACCCAGGGGGCGCTCTGCTCCAGCAGCCGCCGCAACAGATGCGACTTGCCGGAGCCCGAATTGCCCTGCACCAAAAGGCGCGTCGCCAGCAGCTCCTCGAGATCGAGCGTCGCCGCGGCGCCTGCGGTCGTGTGTCCCATCTCGATCGCAACGGTCATCTCGACTCAGGCGCTCCTTTCGCAGACGGGCTTATCAACCCGATCACAGCCCGTCGAGCGCGCATGGCCGCCCGCGCCGTGTTGCGCACAGGCCAAGGAACCGTCTCCGGATCATCGACAACAAGGAAACCCTGTGGATAGTAACCACCTGTTCACCATGTGACGGCGTTCCGATTGAAGCCGCGCCGCATCCGCTTAGCCTGACCTTGCATCGCGTCCCCAACGTGGTGCGTCCCAACCGCCCCCTGGCGACCGACGTTTTCAAGTTCCCTCTCGCAGTATATGTCGGTCGCCAACCTCGCCTGATCCCGCCAAGTTCCGACATCGTCGAGACTAGCCCGCTGGCGCAAACTTTGGGTTGACCGCCCCGGAGCGCGAGGCGACACTTCGCCGACGCTGGAAGTGCGAGGAGGAAAAGCGATGGACGAGCCCGAACGGTGGCGCCACATGTCGACGGCGCCGAGGGATGGCAGCCGCATCCTGGTCACGGTTCGCCCGTCCGAACAGGGGCCGGCGGAAGTCGACCTCGCCTATTGGTCGCGCGCCGACCAGTTCGCCAGCGAAGGCTGGCGCGCGTCGGACTCCTCGCCGGGACGCGTCGTCGAATACGCCGAACCGGAACTGAAATGCTGGATGCCGTTGCCGACAGCCAATCTCAGCCGCGCCTCCATGCCGGCCCCCTGGGAGGGCGACGACGCACAGCAGCTCGACGGCTCGGGGATTTGAGGCGCGAAGCCTCGGGCCATCAAGCGAAGTCTTGCAGATTGGTTTCCCGGAGCTTGGCGCCCGCCAGCAGGGCTTCGAGCACCTGCTTCTTGAGATTGAGGCACTGCAATCGGGCAAGCTTGACGATGCCGGAAACGTCGCTCACCTCGCAGGCATGAACCAGGTCCTTCTGCTGACCGATGATCAGCTGCGTGAAGTCGCGCGACCTGAATCCGAGGTGGAGAGCCCTCTCCGACTGGTCGAGTATCTGGCCCAGCAACTGCGCCAGGCGTGAATTTCCGGACAGCTCCGCCAAGGCAAGACGAAAGGCACGATCCGCCGCCAGGAATGCAACGTGGCTGCGCAGCGTCTCCGGCTTCAGCACCTTCCTGGCCGCCTGCCTGACATCTTCGAGCCCGCGCTCGGTGAGGCCCGACGCACCCACCCTGAACACTTCCGGCTCGATCAGACCGCGGACATCGAAGATCTCGGTGACATCGCGCAGCGTCAGTGGCGTGATGACATAGCCACGTCGCGGCTCGCTCCTGACCAGGCCCTCCTGCATCAGCCGGGTCAGCGCCGCGCGGATCGTCGCCTTTCTGATCAGGTATCGATCCCCAATCTGCTTTTCTGTCAGCGTTTCACCGGGGCGAAGCACGCAGGCGACGATGTCGCTCTTCACCTGCTCGTACGCCTGCTCGCTGCGCAGCAGATCGGCGGTCGACGGGGCCGCGGCCGTGCCAGTGGACAGTGCCGGTTTCGTCGATGCGGCAGTCAAATCACGAGGAGTCATGCTTGTTCCGTTCTGGCGATCCGGTTGACGCCGCCATCGACTTTAAGTAGCCTTGAGCATCTCAGAATGATCATCTGGTCACCTCAAAAGGGATAACTGGCAATGGCTGTTCCGGTTGGCTCGCCTCTCTACGCGGTTGTCGATGATATCGTCAACGCTGCCGGAAGTCCCGATCCCCTCGCACGAATAAGGGCGGTGTTGGGCGACCATACGAACCGTCTCCATGCCTTGGGGGTGCTCGTTCATGAAGAAGAGGACGACGAGGTGCTTCTCCATGCAAGCCGGAATTTGACGATCTATCACATCACGCTGTCGCCCAGTCTGCAGTACCCGCCGCACAACCACCTGATGGACGCGCTGATCGGCATCTACAGGGGTGGCGAGACGAACTTCATCTATCCCGATGCCGCCAGCAAGCTCGATGCCCCGCGACGGCAGGACTCCACCGCGCCCACCGTGCTGCACCTGCCCCGGCATACCGTGCATTCGGTCGCCAACACCGGCAGCGCACGGTCCGGCGCGCTTCATGTCTATCTGGGCGATCTCCCGGCGACCCACCGACAACTCTGGGATCTGCAAAGCAATCAAGCCGAGCCGTTTGACAACGATCGCTATCTGGCCGGCGCTCAGCCCATCGAGCGATCTTGAGGCAGGCGCCCTTCTCCCACAAACAAGGGGGGGAAGGGAGAGCCTTCCCCTCAGAACAGGAACGACGCCGTGGCGGGGTTTGGGCCGGTGCGGCCGTTTGGCGAATCCATTCCCCGGATCGCCTGCAGGTCCTGCGCATCCAGCTCGAAATCGAAGACATCGAAATTGGCTGCTATGCGATCCCTGCGGATCGACTTTGGAATGACGATCAGCCCTTCCTGATGGTGCCAGCGGATGATCGCCTGCGCCGCGGACTTGCCATGCTTGTCGGCAATGCCCGCAATGGTCGGGTCGTTCAGCAGCCGACCGCTGCCCAGCGGGCTCCAGCTTTCGATGCGGATGTCGTGGCTGGCATGAAAGTCCCTGATACCGCGCTGCTGGAACTGGGGATGCAGCTCGACCTGGTTGACCACTGGCGTCACGCCGGTCTCGCCGATGATCCGCTCCAGATGGTCCTGGTTGAAATTCGAAACACCGATCGACTTGATGCGGCCGGCCTGCCTGAGTTCGACCAGCGTCTTCCACGCCTCGACATATTTGTCCTGGCTAGGCACCGGCCAGTGGATCAGGAACAGGTCGAGTTGCTCGATGCCGAGCTTCTCCATCGTCTCGTCGAAGGCGCGCAGCGCCGCATCGCGCTGGTGTGCGCCGTTGCGCAGCTTGGAGGTGATGAACAGCTCGCCTCTTGGCACACCGGAGCTGCGGATCGCCTCTCCAACCCCATCCTCGTTCCGATAGCCCTCGGCGGTGTCAATCAGACGATAGCCGGCCTCGATCCCCCAACCCACCACCCGGGCGGTGATATCCTGGTCGACTTGCCACACGCCAAGTCCGAGCTGGGGAATGGCGGAGCCGTCGTTCAACGGTATCTGTTCAGGCATGGCTGGTCCTTTGCAAAAGATGATCCGGGCGGTCCGCCCGGCGCATGCCCTATCTAGGTTCGACAGGGAGCAACGACCAGTCGACGGCGGTCGAATTCGCCGGTTGCGAGCTCATCTCGGCCGGCGCACCGCCCGCACCACCCCGGCGGATACGCTGCCGCAGAACAGGCGTTCTCCGCCATCGGATTCCAGTCCCGAGACGCCCATGCCGCCCGGCATGTCGAGCTTCTCCAGAACCTTGCCGGTTTGCGGGTCGACGCGGCGCAGGTCGCTCTGCTCGCCCTCCCAGGTGGCGTGCCACAGCTCGCCGTCGACCCAGGTCACCCCGGTGACGAAGCGGTTGGATTCGATGGTGCGCAGGATTGCCCCGGTCTCGGGGTCGATCTGGTGAATCTTGCGCTCCCGGTACTGGCCCACCCAGAGCGTTCCTTCGGCCCAGGTGAGCCCGGAGTCGCGTCCGCCGCCGGGCGCCGGAATGGAGGCCAGCACCTTGCCGGTGTCGGGGTCGATCTTCTGGATGCGATCCCCGGCAAGCTGGAAGAAATGACGGCCGTCATAGGCGGTGCCTGCGTGCGCGGCGACATCGATCGAGCGCAGCGCCTGCCCGCTTTCCGGATCGAAGGCGTTCAGTTTCTCACCGGAGGCAAACCAGACGTTGCGCCCGTCGAAGCTTACCCCGTGCACGGTGTCGACGCCCGGAAAGGGTCCGTATTCGCGCAGGATTTCGGCCGCTGAATGTTTCATGTCTTTGTCCTCACTGAGATGATCGGGCATTTTCGGGGATCATGCTCTAACCGTTTGGCAGCGGGGCCGGGAGTAACAAGGTCGTCGTGAAACCGGCCACAGGCGGCGTCATCCAGCGGCGCGCCCGGCCGTGCCCGAACGACTGCACCTTGCCGGCCTCGCCGAGTTGCTCCAGCGCCCGCTGCACGCTGCGCTGGCCGGTGCCAAGGGCCAGCGCCAGCGCAGAACTCGCCCAGGATTCACCATCGGCAAGCAAGGCCAGCACCGCAGCGTGCCGCTCCTCGATCGGCCGTGCCAGCACCACCACTTCCGGCGCCTGGCGCGGCGCCAGCGCAAAGCCTTGGCTCGTGGCATTGATGTCGGCAAGCGTGCTCAGTTCGGCGCGCAACCGGCCGATCTCGACCCGCAATCGGGCCCGATGCGATTCATCGGCGTGCCTGCCGCCAAAAGCCTGTGCGATGAGCGTCGCCCGCGACACGTCCGCCGGCCATGCTTCGGCCAGCGTACGCGCCAGTGCAAACAGCACCGGGCGCGTTGCCAGCGAGACCATGGTTTCCTGCTGGCGAACGAGATAGCGCAAGGCATCGACCACCAGCGCCGGCGACGCCTGCAGCGCCTCGACCTCCTCGAGCAGCAAGGGGCGCTGCTGGCCTCGCGCGATCAGCTGCGCCGCCGGCGCGTCCAGCGCCAGGAATGCGTTGTCGACCTCGGCCATCAGCCCCGGAATGCCGGCCCGGCGGGCGGCGTGTCGCGCCCACTCCAGCGCGGTACGCGCGGCCCTTGTCTTGAGGCGCCGCATCGCGATGCCGGCGACGGCCAGTTCGTGCGCGGCTCTCGAGGCCGGCGGAAGCGGCGCCGGGTCGAGCCCGGCCAGCACGTCTTCTGCCTCGTCGAGGCGGCCAATCAGCAACAGTCGCCGTACCTTGAGATGGCCGGCATGCGCGGCGTTCAGCCGGTCGCCATGCTTTTCCAGCGTCGCCCGCGCCGCATCCAGCGATTTGGCGGGCCAGCCCAGGTCCCGCGAGACCAGTGCGATCTCCGCCTCGGCGACGACGCATCTGGCGCGCGCCACCGCCTCCTTCGGACCGAAGGCGCGCGCGGCCCGCCGCAATAGCGCCTTGGCACGGTCGAGGTCGCCGAGCTGCGCCATCGCGATGCCGCGCAGCGCCAGGGCCGGCGCGTCCTCGCGCAAGGCGACGCGGTCCAGCGCGCTGAGTGGATCGCCCGCGGCCAGCGCCAATGCCGCTGCCGTGATCAGCGAGTCCATTCAAATCCCGTCACACTTGTAACTCCCACCCCTGCACTGCCCGCCCTAACTTAAGTCATGACCGCCAACCAGCAAGCCGTATCGGCAACAGGCGGCACACCAGGGAAAACAGCAATGACTTGAATGATGACCTAGCCATCAGGACAGGCGGAAGGCGCCGTGGCCGCCGTTGACGCCAATATCGGCACTCGTTAGCCTGAGCATCTCAGGTATCGATATTAAGCATCTCATAAGGGACAATTGACAATGCCTGACTCCAACGATCTGCCTCTCCTCGCGACGAACGACACGGTCGAGCGCGCCGGGCGCCACCCCTGCTGCGGCGGGCCTGCCCATTCAAATCCCGTCACACTTGTAACTCCCACCGCGGCGCTTCATCGCCCTACCCTGCCTCACGATCCGCAAGCAACAACGCGCCGGGCTGGCGCGACAGACTGACAAAGGAGACGAGCAATGACCAAGCACACCGCAATGAAGACCCCACCAATCGTTTCACAGCAGGCGTGGGAAGCCGCGCGCGAAGAACTGCTGGTGAAGGAGAAGGCCACACTGCGCGCCAAGGACGCGCTGGCCGCCGAGCGCCGGCGCATGCCGTGGATGGAAGTGGACAAGGCTTATGTGTTCGAAGGGCCGAATGGCAAAGCGAGCCTGCTCGATTTGTTCGAAGGCCGCCGCCAGCTGATCGTCTACCGCGCCTTCTTCGAGCCGGGGGTTCATGGCTGGCCCGATCACGCTTGCCGTGGCTGTTCGCTCGGTGCCGACCAAGTCGGCCATCTCGCCCACCTCAACGCCCGCAACACCACGCTTGCCTATGCCTCGCGCGCACCGCAGGCCGACATTGCGCGGCTGAAGAAGCGGATGGGCTGGGAGATGCCCTGGTACACCATCACCGATAGCTTCGACAAAGACTTCGGCGTGGACGAATGGCACGGCCACAACGTCTTCATCCATGACGGCGACCGGGTATTCCGCACGTATTTCATCAACAGCCGCGGCGACGAGGCAATGGGCACCGTGTGGAGCTACCTCGACGCAACGCCGCTCGGCCGCCAGGAGATCTGGGAAGACTCGCCCGAAGGCTATCCGCAGACCCCGCTCTACAGCTGGTGGAACTGGCACGACAATTACGACGCCGCACCCGACAAGAAATGGGCCGAAGTGTCAGCTGCCGGCGAAGCGGCGTTCAGGGACAAGGACGGCCAGTAAGGATCTGCTGAGAGTGTCCGGCCGCCATCCAGCTTGGGTTCCTCGCCCCCTCCAAAGGCGGGGAGAGGTGGCCGCGAAGCGGCCGGAGAGGGGGCTTTCGTAGGACGCGGCCCCCTCTCCGTCTCGGCTTCGCCGAGCCACCTCTCCCCCACTCTCGTGGGGGCGAGGAACCCAAGTCCTGGCGAGCAGGTCGCACGCAACAAGGCATAACCATGAAGGGAAAAGGACCATGAGCGATATCCATACCGGTGCCAGCGGCGCGATCCCTGCTGAAGACACAAACCCGGCCACCCCTGGCCTCGCCGACTGGCTGTGCCTCGCCGCGGCACCCACCTTCGCCCTGATGGCGCTGTTCAGCTGTATCCAAGGTGGCGATGCGGCCATGTTGTGTCTAGGCGCCAATTCCACACCGCTGACCAGCATGCCGGTGATGTATCTCCTGATGAGTGCCTTCCATCTGGCGCCGTGGCTGAGGGTGATGTCCGGCCGGCCGGTCCGGCAATGAAACTGGTCAGGCTGAGAGCGCCGGGTGGCTTGGGCAACCTCGAACTGGTGGAGGAAGACCGTCCCCAGACAGGACCGGGTGACGTGCTGGTCAGGATCCGGGCCTGCTCGTTGAACCTGCGTGACGATTTCGTCGTTCAAGGCAAGATGCCGCTCGCCGACGGCCGCGTTCCGCTGTCCGATGGCGCGGGCGAGGTGATCGAAGTCGGCGACGATGTCGATGCGTTCAAGGCTGGAGACAGCGTCGTCAGCACCTTCTACCCATGGTGGCTGGGCGGTGACATGACGCCTGCGACCAGGCGCGACATACCGGGAGAAAGTTTCGACGGCTTTGCAAGCGAATATGTGTGCATGCCGGCACACGCCTTCACCAAGGCCCCGGTGGGCTACACGCATGTGGAGGCGGCAACGCTCACCTGCACCGGCGTCACCGCCTGGCGCGGCCTGGTTGTGTGCGGCAAGGTGAAACCCGGCGACACCGTGCTGGTCCTCGGCACGGGCAGCGTATCGCTGTTCGCGTTGCAATTTGCCAAAGCCGCCGGCGCCAGGGTCATCGCCACGTCTTCCGACGAGCAGAAGCTGGAAAGGCTAAGGCGCCTCGGCGCCGACGCCGTCATCAACTACAAGGGCGTGCCGGACTGGGGCCAAAAGGCCCGGGATTTGACGGACGGCCGCGGCGTCGATCACGTGATCGAGGTCGGCGGCCCCGCTACGCTGACGCAGTCGATAGCGGCCTGCCGGACGGGCGGCCATATTGCGCTGATCGGCGTCCTGACCGGCTTTGCGGCGGAAGTGTCGATCCCGGCCCTGTTTTCGAACCAGCTCCGCATCAGCGGGATCTCGATCGGCAGCAGGGCGGACCAGGAGGACATGATCCGGGCCATGGAGGTCAACCGTCTGAAGCCCATCATCGACCGCAGTTTTGCGCTTGAGGACATCGCCGGTGCCTTCACGCACTACGAATCCCAACGGCATTTCGGCAAGGTCTGCCTCGAACTTTGAGCGCCCCGAAAGCGGCATCCCCGCACATCCATCAGCAACAGCTAATTGACAGCCCGGAGGAAACGGCGCTGACTGACTGCACAGGTGGATCGCACAACAGGCGGGCGATATCGACCGCCGGCGTCGCCTTGGGGAGGATGCCATGCCAACCGTAATTGGCCATCACAACATCACGAAGGACAGCAAGCACTGGCTCAGTTCACCCAAGCGCAAGGAGCTTTTCGGCGCGCTGGGGATCACCAACATCCGCACGTTCGTCGATCCGCAGAATCCGAAACGAGTGGCCCTGATGATGGACGTCCCGGACATGGATGCCCTTGCGACAATGATGCAGAGCCAGAAAGCCGCTGACGCGATGGTCTACGATGGCGTGGTACCGGAATCGCTGGTGATCCTGGTCGAAGCCAAGGGTTAATGCGCGTCGCCTGAATCCGTYTCAACGCGACGCGCTTTAATGCAAGTGGCGGAGCTTGTCGGGGTTGCGCACCACATAGATTGCCGCGATCTTTCCGTCTTCGATGTCGAGTGCGGTCGTCTGCAGTTCGCCATCGGCTTCCAGCGTGATGAAGCCGGGCAGTCCATTGACGAAACCGACACGAACAAGCGTCGAGGCGTTCTTCTGCAGCCAGGCCGCCACACGCTCGTATTGCTGCATCACGGCATCGAACCCCAGGACCACTTCCGT
Organism: Mesorhizobium sp. P2_D1; assembly: GCF_056404455.1. Taxonomy (NCBI): domain Bacteria; kingdom Pseudomonadati; phylum Pseudomonadota; class Alphaproteobacteria; order Hyphomicrobiales; family Phyllobacteriaceae; genus Mesorhizobium; species Mesorhizobium sp. P2_D1. Next base: position 25,460 of record NZ_JBFUDZ010000017.1, on the reverse strand, counting down.
GGCTGCCGGACGCTTCCCGCCGCCATCGGCATGGGCGCTGACATCGGCCGACAGCATCGCGCCAAGCGCCTTCATGTCGCCGCTACGCGAGGCGGCGAAGAAGGCCTCGGCAAGCTCGAGGCCGCGTTGCCTTTCCACCTTGAAACGCGGTCTCGCCTGGCGGACATGGGTGCGCGCGCGGGCAGCGAGCTGACGGCAGGCGGCGGGTTCGCGCTGGATGGCGGCCGCGACCTCGTCGAATCCCAGCCCGAACACATCGTGCAGCAGAAAGGCCGCCCGCTCGAGCGGCGAAAGACGTTCCAGCACCAGCATCATCGGCAGAGTGACGTCTTCCACTTCGTCCTCTTCCACAACGGGATCGGGAAGCCAGGGACCGACATAGGTCTCGCGCTGGCGGCGCGCGGATTTGAGCTGGTCGAGACAAAGCCGCGTGACCGTGCGGCGCAGGAATGCCGCGGGCTCACGCACCTCACCGCGGTCGGCCCGCATCCAGCGGATGAAGGCCTCCTGCACGACATCCTCGGCGTCCGCTACGGAGCCAAGCATGCGGTAGGCGACGCGCATCAGCGTCGGACGCAGCGGATCGAAGGCCGCCGCCGCACGCTCGGTCCCTGCGCCCGTCATCAGGCGGCCGCCGCCTTGGCCGCGGATCTTATCGCCGCCGGATCGGCCCAGCCACTGAACCCGACTGCAAGGCGGTTGTAGCCATTGATGACATTGATCATCAAGGTGAGCTTGACCTGCTCTTCCGGCGTGAATTCGGCCTCCAGGGCCTCGTAGGCGCTTTCGTGCGTATGACCTTCGCAAATCCGCGTCAGCGCCTCGGTCCAACCGAGCGCGGCGCGTTCGCGGTCGGTGTAGCAAGGCGCCTCGCGCCACGCCGACAGCAGGTAGATGCGCTGCTCGGTTTCGCCGTCCTCGCGTGCAAACACCGTGTGCATGTTGAGGCAATTGGCGCAGCCATTGATCTGGGATGCACGGATCTTCACAAGCTCGGCCAGGCTGGGCTCGAGGCTGGAGGAAATGGCGAAGGATGCGCGCTGCCATTCCTTCATCAGCGAGGGGGCAGCGGCGAAGAGATCAAGTTTTGCGGTCATGATTGGCTTCCTTCTGTTGGTGCCGACCTCATGACGACTCAGAATCCGCCAGTGTGACATTCACGCCAGGTTTTTATCGCCAGCCAGCGCGAGCGGCCGCGCCTGCACCTGATATCGGGCGTCGGTGACGTTTGCCTAGGTCGCGATATCGTTGACTGGCAGCAATGGCTTGGGGAGATCAACTTCCCCAAGCCCGGTGCGCAGTTCGATCTCGATGTCGCGACAGATTTGCGAGATCGGAACATCGTTGGCGTTGCCCTCGAAAGGGTTGGCACTGCTCTCGCCGACCTGGTCGAGAGACATGTATGCCCACCCCAGGAGTGTGCTGAACGGGATCGTGAGCCAGATCGCGATCGGGCCGAGTGCGCCACCCAATTTGCCCATGTCCGCAAAGACTGGAACGACGCCAAATGGCAGCAAGGTGCAAAAGATCATAACGAACAAGGAACTGACGATGGCGTATTGCCGGGGATATGGATTGTTCTTGATGCGATCGCAGCGCGCCTGCTGATCATGGAAGTCGCGGATCAGCTTGACGAGTTCGACATAGACCTGCGGAGGGATTTTGGCCTCCTTGAACAAGGCATTGACCTGGACCGATTGCATTTCGAGCAGGATTATCGCCGGATGAGGCGACTTCACGACGTCGTTGGCTTGTTCGCCCAACAGCGGACGCAGTTCGTCGGCGATCGAGCCCGCATCCTCCTGGATATGGTAACGCCGCCGGTATTCGACATTGACCGCCCGTCCCATGGATTCCCACGGCATCGGCCGCCGCAGGGCGAACCTGAGGGCCGTCAACCAGGCGAGATGGCGGTAGATGAGTTGCCTGGCTGTCGGCACATCGTTGAAGTCCCTGCAGAAATTGGACCACAACCGGCTGCTGGCTGTAATTTGCGCAAAGGCTTGCAGCGCTTCACTGCTGCGGCTGAACACCTGCGAATTCTTGAACCCGGCAACGAGTGACACGGTGGTGCCGAGCACGAGCACCACCGACCATGGCACTGAGAACCCGGTGACGCCCGGCACACGGTAGGCCGCCACGGCCAGTGCGCTCACCACCACCATGTAGATGACACTGCCCCGCGACCAGAGAGCGAAATCTACCACCTTGTAGGAACGGCCTACATACATCGGGTGCCCTCGAAAGCGTGGACGACAAGCGAATCAAGCCATCACGCCTAGCATACCGTTTGCTCACCATGAATGGCCGTCTTGGCATGAGGCCGACTGTTGCGAGGCCGATTTCCCAAAGCGCGTCGCGTCCAATCTTACCAAAAAACATGGGCAAGGGGTCGCCCCGTGCCCATGGCCTTTCACCTACCTCAATTGCACTTCGGCTTGGCGCTGTTGCAGGCGTCGACCAGTTCGGCCGGCGGATCCTTGTGGAACACGGTCTTGAAGGACTCCAGCACGTTGGACTGCACCACCGGCAAGGACTGGACACCGACCCAGGCGGGCGTGGGTTCACCGATCAGCGCCTTCATCATCGCCAGCGCTTCGGCGACGCCCTGGTCATAGGGGCGCTGCGAACCGGTTGCCTTCAGCGGCCCACCCTTGGCGATTTCGATCGCCGACTGCAGGCCGAGATCGACAGTGGTGATCGGAATGTCGATGCCTTGCGCGCGCATCGACGACAGCGTGTCGAGCGCCGGCTGATCCCACACCGCAAACAGGCCCTTCACATCGGGATTGCCGGTGAGGAAGTCGCCGGCGATCTGCGACACCTTGGAGGGATCGGTGAAATCAACCTGCTTCATGACGATGTCGGGCCGGTTCTTCTTCATCCACTCGCCGACGCCCTTGGTGCGCTCGTTGGTGCTGAAATAGTCGACGCCGAAATTCACCAGGCCGATCGTGCCGCCCTTCGGCATGCAGGAAGACAGGATCTGCGCCGCGATCTGGCCGTTGCCCTGGCTGTCGGCCGAGATCATCGAGGCAAAATCCTTTGGAGATTCGAGGCCAACCGGGATGCTGTCCATGAACACCAGCTTGATGCCGGCCTCGCCCACCTTCTTGTAGGTCGGCGCCGTCGCGGTGAAGTCGACTGGGATGGAAATGATGCCGTCGGGATGCTGCTGGATGGTGTTCTCGATATCGGCGATCTGCTTGTCGACCTGATATTCGGCCGACGCGACACCGGTCACGGTCACGCCATACTTGGCCAGCGTTTCGCTGATGCCTTGCACCTGCAGTTGCGACCAGTCGAGGTTCACCGTCTGCATGGAAATGCCGACCTTGAACTTCCCGGCCTTAACCTTGGCGGCCTGGTCGTCGCTCAATTTCAGCTCGTCGGGCGAGGCTGCCTTTTCACCGTGCGGGCCCTGGCCGACAATGCCCTTGGGACCGAGGGTGGCCATGTCGACGCCGGTAACGCAGGTTTCCGGCGTTTGCGCGAGGCTTATGGACGTCGACAGCGCGAACGCGCTGGCGGCGATGCTCAATGTGCAAAAAAGCGAGTGGATTCGTGCCGAGTGCTTCATGACTTCCTCCGTTGATCGTTGACGTTTCTGGTGCCGTTTGGAGCCGGCAATTTTCTGCGATATCCGCGGGTGCGCGCCCTACCTCCTCGTGAAGGCGACCGCGGCGACGATGATTGCTCCCTTGATGACGAGTTGCAGCGACGAGCTGACGCCAAGCAGCACCAGCCCATTGTTGAGCGTGCCGATAATCAGGCTGCCGAGCAGCGTGCCCAGCACGAAACCGCGACCGCCGAACAGGCTGCAGCCGCCGAGGATCACCGAGGCGATGACATCGAGCTCCATGCCTTGCACGACATCGGGCCGTGCCGCGTGCGAACGCGCCGACAGGATCAGCGATGCCAGCCCGGCGAGCGTCCCGGTCAGCACGAAGGCCAGCGTGGTGACCTGCTTGATATGGACGCCGGAATAGAGTGCGGCCGTCGGGTTGCCGCCCGCCGCATAGACGCGCCGCCCGTAGACGCTGTAGTGGAGCAGCAGGATGCCTGCGATCGTGACGCCAAGCGTCCACAGGATCGGCGCCGGGATGCCCAGCACCGAGCCTTCGCCGAAGATCGCGAAATAATAATCGTTGGTGATGATGACCGGCTTGGTGTTGGTGACCATCAGCGCCAGACCGCGCGCGCCGCTCAACGTGCCCAGCGTCACCAGGAAGGACGGGATTTCGAGGCGGGTGGTCAAGACGCCGTTGATCAGCCCGATCAGCGCCCCAGTGCCCAATCCCGCTAGCGCGCCGACGACCCAGTTGTTGGCGACGAAAGCCATGGCCAGCGACGCGCTCATGCCCGAAAGCGCCAGCGTCGAGGCGACGGACAGGTCGATCTGCCTGGAGATGATGACGAACGTCATGCCGACGGCAATGATCGAGACCAGCGTCGTCTGGCGGCCGATGTTGAGAAAATTGTCGATCGACAGGAACCAGGGCGACGCCAGGCTGAAGACGATCAGCATGACGGCGAAGGCGACGTAAAGCATATAGGGTCGCTCGCCCTGAAGCAGATGCTGCAGCGCCGAGCGACCACCTGGCTGGTTGGCGGCTGCCCCCCTTGCCACTGGTGGATTTGCCGGGCTTTGGGTCTCGGTCATGCCGCGTGCTTTTGCGATGGCTGCGAAAGTTGGATGAGGTGATGGAGATCCTCGGCGCTGCCGAATTCCTGTTTCGAGATCGTCTTCGTGATCGTGCCATCGACGACGATCGAGACGCGGTCGCAGAGCTGAAGCAGTTCGGAAAGGTCCGAAGACACCAGCAGCACACCGCTTCCCGCCGCGGCCGCGGCACGAATGACGCCGTAAATCTCCTCGCGCGCACCGACATCGACACCAACCGTCGGCTCGTCGAGCAGAAGCACGCGCGGCCGTGGCTCGTTCCATTTGCCGAACACGACCTTCTGCTGGTTGCCGCCGGACAGGTTCTTCACCATGGTCGATGCGCCTGGCGCCTTGACGGCCAGCCGGTGCATTGCGGCGTCGGCGTGCTCGCTCGCCGAGCGGCGCTGCAGCCAGCCTAGGCGCGAGAAATACGGCAACCGTGGCAGGGTCAGGTTGCGCTCGATCGAATGTTCGAGGACCAGGCCCTGGACGTGCCGGTCCTCCGGCACCAGCGCGATGCCTCGCCGTATCGCCGCGGCCGGATTGGTTCCGTTCAGCGAAACGCCGTCGAGGCTGGCATCGCCCGACTGGACGGGCAGCAGCCCGAAGATCGTCTGCAGGATTTCGGTGCGTCCGCTGCCGATCAGGCCGGCAAGGCCGTGGATTTCGCCGCTGCGCAGTTCGAGATTGGCCCGGTCCAGCCTGTCATTGCTGACGCCCCTTAATTCGAGCACGGGCTTTTCAGGGGAACCAGGGCGGGCAGAGGACATCACGCTTTGCCCCGCTGCCGTGGTGCCCGCCTTCAGAACGGCGTGATCCGGCCCGACGATCGCGCCGACCAATTGCCTCATATTGGTCTGCGACGTGACAAAGGTTCCGGCGTTCTGCCCGTCGCGGAATACGGTCACCCGGTTCGAAATCCGAAAGACCTCATTGAGGCGATGCGTGACGTAGATCACCCCGACGCCCCGTGCGGCAACAGCACGGATCGCCTCGAACAGGATCTTCTCTTCATCGTCGGTCAGCGCCGAGGTCGGCTCGTCGAGGATGAGCAGGCGAACGTCGCCCATCAGCGCCTTGGCGATCTCGGTCATCTGGCGATAGGCAAAGGGCAGCGGGCCGACCAGGGCGCGGGCATCGAGCGGGATGTTCTGAGACTTGAGGAAGGCTTCGGCCTGCGCCACCAGCTGGCGTTTTTTCAGGAAGCCAAAGCGGGTCTTCGGCTCTCGTCCCAGCATCAGATTGTCGGCAACCGAAAGCGATTCGACCAGGCTCAGATCCTGGTAGACCACCGCCACGCCGGCATCACGCGACTGGGCGGGCGAAGCGAACGAGACAGGCTCGCCATTGATCGCGATCGAGCCCCCATCATGCACATGCACGCCGCTTAGAATCTTGATCAGCGTCGATTTGCCGGCCCCGTTTCACCAAGCAGGGCGTGCACTTCACCGGATTTGATTTCGAGACTGACGCCGCGCAGCGCATTGACACCGCCGAACCGCTTGCTGACGCCCTCGACGCGCAGCAAGGGAGTCCCGGACGATGGCGAAATCGAACCCTGTTCGATCATCACGCCTGCATTTCCTTCCGTTGCCGCGTCCCCTACCCCGATCGAGATTGTCTTTTGAGACTTCTCTTACTTTTTTTGTGACTTTTCCATCAGGCCAGCGAAATGTCAAACGGAGTCAGGCGGCAGTTGGAATGATTCCGGCCCTACCTCCCCATGTTCGGTGATGACGGCGTCGAAACCGTCCATCGGCGCGAAGAAGGCGCGCTTGAGCTTGCCGATCTTGCTGCTGTCGACGACGAGGTAGTTTTCGCGCGCCAGGCCCATCACCTTCTGCTTCACCACCGCCTCGTGGAAATGCTCGCAGGTAGCGCCACGTTTGGCATCGACGCCGGCAGCCGACAGGAAGGCTGCATTGATGCCGACGCTCTTCAAAATGTCGAAGTCATGCGCGCCCGAGAAGGACGCCGACGCCGGATGATAGACGCCCCCCAGCATGATGATCGTCACATTGGCTTTGCGGGTCAGGCGTTCCGCGACATTCATGGCGTAACATATTGCCGTTATTCGATAATCATCTGGAATGAGGTCGATCAGATGGATCAGCGTCGTGCCGCAATCGATGAAGATCGTCTCGTCGGGCCGTATCTTCCGCACCGCGTGCAGGCAGGCTTCGCGCTTCGCCGCCGCATGGCTGTCGGCCGCGGTCGCCAGTTCGTAAGGAGCGTCGGTATCGATCTCGGCCGCCGCCAATATATGCCCGCCGAGAAAGGCGATCTGCCCCTGATTGGTGGCGATGTCACGCCGCACGGTCATCTCCGAGACGCCCAGCAGCGTTGCCGCTTCGCTCAGATGGATAACCCGCCGTTCCGACAGCAGATGGATCAGCCGGGCTGTCCTTTGCGCTTTGCGAGCAGTCATGCGTTGGGCCTGTCGGTCACCTGAAATGTGAGGAATTTAACAACCGCTCTCACTCAGTTGCAAGCGCGGTTTGCGAATCCGCCCAGTCATGCAAGAGAGCGGTCTTATCAGGTGCGATGCGAAAGATAGTCGCGAAGACGAAGCAGCCGACGTTGAATTTCCGGCGTGTCGAACAGAAACTGGCCACCACCGGGCCTGTAGCTCGCAAGCTTTACAACGGCACTTTGGACAAGCTCGTCGTCCGGATAGGCCTCGTCGAGCAGCACTTCCAGGCTGTTGGCAGCGGCCAGGCTGGTGTCTTCTCCGCTGACGAACCTTGTCAGCACCAAGATGAGACTATCCACGGGGTCACCCCTTCCCCGCCCCGAACCGCAGACCGTCCATCAGCAGCGACACCAGCCGGCGTGAGCGGTCGCGCCATTGCGGGGTGTCGGGTGCCGAATAGATGCCCGACAGTGCGTGCAGCACGTCGGAAGCGTCGACATCGCCGCGGATCGTGCCTTCGGCCACAGCAGCCTCGACCAGTTGCCGCAAGGCCTGCGAGACCCGGCCCGACGTGTCGGAGAACAGCGTCGAATTGGTGGTCAGCAGGATGCGCAAGCTGGTCGCCAGGCCGCGCTTGGTGGCGATATAGTCGACGAAGCGCTGCATCCACTGCTCCAGCGCTACATCGGACGGATGTTTTCCGGCGAGCTCGCCGGCAGCCGCGCACAGCGCCTCCGCCTCGCGCCGGTAGACCACCTCGACCAGGTGCTCGCGGGTCGGAAAATGCCGGTAGAGCGTACCGATGCCGACGCCGGCTCGGCGCGCGATCTCCTCCAGCGAGGCGTCGATGCCACGCTCGGCAAAGACGGCGGCCGCCACCCCGACCAGCCTGTCACGGTTGCGCTGCGCGTCGGCGCGCAGCGGCTTAGCCTCTTCGACCTTCTCTTCGGCGATGACGGACGGCTCGGCGGCCAATTTTTTCTCCACGGTGTGGCGGGGGGGCTTGAACCCGGCCGGGTCAGCCCCCACGTAATAAACGGAGGCGCCTCCGTTTTAGTGGAGCACCTTTATCATATAATGAGGCGAACCGGTATGTCACGTGCTGAAAGTAGCCTCCCCCGCCCCTGGGAGGTCGGTGAAGACCGATGAGTGCAATCTCCCCATACCGGGGGGTTAGCCAACCTAACCGCAAGTTGACCTTGCTCTTCCCCGGCAAGGCACCAGATCATCCCCATCCGCGTCAAGCAATTGGAGCCAGACGCCCATGACCAGCCTTCCCCTCGCTCTCACCATCAACGGACACCGATACGAACTGGAGGTCGATCCACGCGTCACACTGCTTGACCTGCTGCGCGAGCGGCTTGAACTCACCGGCACCAAGAAGGGCTGCGACCGCGGCCAGTGCGGCGCTTGCACGGTACTGGTCGATGGCAAGCGCATCAACTCCTGCCTGGCGCTGGCTGTCAGCCATGATGGCGCCAAGGTCTTGACCATCGAGGGTGTCTCCTACGGTGAAGACCTTCATCCGGTGCAGGCCGCCTTCATCGCCCATGACGGCTTCCAATGCGGTTTCTGCACGCCGGGTCAGATCATGAGCACGCTCGGTCTGATCGCCGAGGCGCAGGCCGGCGACGATCCCGAGCGCATCCGCGAGGGGATGAGCGGCAATCTCTGCCGTTGTGCTGCCTATGGAGGCATCGTCGAGGCGGTCCTGGAAGCCCAGGAGCAACTTGCCAAAGCCGACCGGAGGACCGCGGCGTGAAGAACTTCGATTATTACAGGCCCACCACCATTCCCGACGCCATTACGGCGGCGGCCGAGCCGGGTTCGGCCTATCTCGCCGGCGGCACCAACCTGCTCGACCTGATGAAGGGCGGCGTCACCAGCCCCGAGCGTATCGTCGACATCTCGCGCCTGCCGGAGCTCAACCGCATTGAGCGGCTGGCCGATGGCGGCCTGCGCATCGGCGCGCTGGTGCGCAATGCTGACCTCGCTCATGATCCAGAGTTCGCCAGATCCTATCCGGCGGTGGCGGAGGCCTTGCTGTCGGGCGCCTCGGCCCAGCTTCGCAATGCCGCCACCGTCGGCGGCAATCTGTTGCAGCGCACGCGCTGCAGCTATTTCTACGACACCGCCAGCGCCTGTAACAGACGCGACCCAGGCGCGGGCTGCGACGCGCTGGGTGGCGAGAACCGGCTGCATGCCGTGCTCGGCTGGAGCGACGCCTGCATCGCCACGCATCCGTCGGACTTCTGCGTGCCGCTGGTGGCGCTCGACGCCGTAGTCGAGATCGAGGGCAAAAAGGGCCGACGCCATGTGACGCTGGAGGAATTCCACCGGCTTCCCGGCGAGACGCCGCAGCGGGAGAATGGTCTGGAGCCCGGCGACCTGATCGTTGGGGTGCGCCTGCCGGCGGAGGCTGCCTCCTTCTCCGCCAATGCCCGCTATCTCAAGGTACGCGAACGCACCTCCTATGCGTTCGCTGTTGTCTCGGCCGCCGCTGCCCTTGTCGTCGAAGGCGGCAAGATCCGCCAGGCGCGGCTGGCGCTGGGCGGGGTAGCGGCCAAGCCATGGCGGGCGCGTTCGGCGGAAGCGGTCCTGCTTAGCGCCGATGCCGACGAGACGAGCTTCGTCCGTGCGGCGGACGCCGCATTGGCCGATGCCAGTCCCTCCGGCGACAATGCGTTCAAGATCGAACTCGCGCGCCGCATCGTGGTCAGGGCTCTGATGTCTGCCCTGGCGGGAACCCCTGGACGGCTGCCAGCCCTTCCTGCCTCCCCATTTTCCTCCATTCCCGGAGTGCGCCATGACGCTTGAACTCAGCCTCAATCAGCAACCCGCCCATCTCCGGCAGGGCTCCAGCATCGGCCAGCCGCTGACCCGCCGCGATGGTTTTCTCAAGGTCACCGGTGCCGCCCGTTACGCCGCCGACAATCATCCGCCCGGCATGCTCTACGCAGTACTGGCCGTCAGCGGCATCGCGCGCGGCCGCGTTGTCTCGCTGGATGTCGAGGCGGCCAAGGCGCACGGGGGCGTGGTCGAGGTGATGACGCCCAAGAACCGGCCGTCGCTCGCCACCGATCCGGATGCCAAGAACAATCCCTTCATGTTCCGGCTCGACCTGTTGCAGAACGATCGTATCCGCTACCCGAACCAGACCATCGCCGTGGTGATTGCCGAAACGCTGGAGGCGGCGACCGAGGGCGCCGCACTGCTGTCGCCGCGCTATGAAGCGCAGCCAGCGCGCGTTGGCCTCGACGGCGCCGAAAGCTTTGTCCCGGGCGGTGTCGGCATCGGCAGTCCTGCGGTGCACCACAAGGGCGATGTCGAGGCCGGTCTCAAGTCGGCGGCGACGCGGATCGAGGCGACCTACGAGACGCCGGCCCAATACCACAACGCCATGGAGCCGCATGCGATCGTCGCCGCCTGGGATGGCGACAGCCTGTCGATCGACACGCCGAGCCAGGGCCTTGCCATGGCACAGGGCCGCATCGCTGGCCTGTTCGGCATCGCGCCGCAAAATATCCACATCCGCAGCCCTTTCCTGGGTGGCGGCTTCGGTTCCAAGGGCATGATCTCCGGGCCGCAGGTGCTCGGCATTCTGGCGGCGCGTCTAGTCGGTCGTCCCGTCAAGCTGGTGCTGCGGCGCGAGCAGATGTACGGGCCCGTCGGCCATCGCGCGCCCACGCGCCAGACCTTGCGCATGGGCATGGACAGCGAAGGGCGGCTAACAGCGATCGACCATCACGCCAAGACCGCATCGAGCACGTTCGACGATTTCTTCGAACCGGCCGCCGATGCCTCGCACACGCTCTATGCCAGCCCGGCCATCGCCACTTCGCACGAGGCGGTGCGGCTGGACACGGGCACGCCGCTGTTCATGCGCGCCCCGGGTGAAGCCACCGGCTCGATCGCGCTGGAGAGCGCCATCGATGAGGCGGCCGCGGCCTGCGGCATGGACCCGCTGGAGTTTCGGCTGCGCAATTATGCCGAGGTCGAGCCGATGACTGGCAAGCCGTTTTCGTCCAAGGCGCTGCGCCAATGCTACGCGCAGGCATCGGAGCGCTTCGGTTGGCACCGCCGTCCGCTCCAGCCGCGCCTGATGCCGGACAAGGATGGCTTTCTAACCGGCTGGGGCATGGGCACGGCGACCTTTCCGGCGATCATGTTCCAGGCTGAGGCACGTGCGGTGCTGAGGGCCGACGGCAGCGGCCTGATGGAGACCGGCGCGCAGGACATGGGGCAAGGCGCCTGGACCGCCTTCGCCCAGATCGCCGCCGACGGGCTGGGGCTCGACATCGACCAGGTCGATTTCAGGGCCGGCAGCTCCGACCTGCCCAACGCAGGCATTGCCGGCGGCTCCGGCCATACGGCCACAGCCGGCATGGCGATCCACAATGCCGGAGCCGCCGTCATCACCAGGCTCGCCGATCTCGCCACCGGCCATGAAGCCTCGCCGCTGTTCGGCGCCGGCAACGAGGGCGTGCTGGCCCGTGGCGGCCGCCTCTACCGGCGCGACGATGAAAATCGCAGTGAAAGCTACAGCGAGATCCTGGCCCGTGCCGGGCTCGCCGAGATCGATGGCCGTGGCACGGGAACCCCAGACCCGTCGTCGCGGGAGGCCTATGCCATGCACGCGCATGGCGCTGTGTTCGCCGAAGTGAAGATCGATCCCGATTTCGGCCAGATCCGCGTCACCCGACTGGTCGGCGCCTTTGCCGCCGGGCGGGTCATCAATCCGCGGCTGGTACGCAGCCAGTATTATGGCGGCATGATCTGGGGCGTCTCCTTCGCCCTGCATGAGGAAGCCGTCACCGACCGGCGCTCGGGCCGTATCCAGAACGCCAACCTCGCCGAATACCATGTCCCGGTGAATGCCGACGTGCCGTCGGTCGAGGCGCTGCTGGTCCACGAGGACGACCCTTACGTCAATGCGCTCGGCATCAAGGGCGTTGGCGAAATCGGCATCACCGGCACGGCTGGCGCCGTCGCCAATGCGGTCTGGCATGCAACTGGCGTGCGCCCCCGGCGCTTTCCAATCCGGATCGAGGACCTGCTGGGATGACGAGTGATCCGTAAAACGGACAGGAAGCCAGTTGCCTGGCTTTCCAACGACGAATGCCCGGACCGAAAGCGAAGGGACGGACAGGTGGGAGAGACGGGCAAGCCTGCCGGCTCTCCTCGCCCGCCCAACATCAGCTCAATCGACCTCGCGTCAAGCAACTGGAGCCAGACGCCCATGACCAAAACGACAATTCCCGTCCATCTCGACATCAACGGCGATCGCCACACCCTGCAGCTCGAGCCGCGCGTCACGCTGCTCGACGCCTTGCGCGACCGGCTCGGCCTGACCGGCACCAAGAAGGGCTGCGACCACGGCCAGTGCGGCGCCTGCACCGTGCATGTCGACGGCGAGCGCGTGCTGGCCTGCCTGACGCTGGCCGCGCAGGCCGAGGGCCGCACCGTCACCACCATCGAGGGGCTTGCACGGGAGGGCGAACTGCATCCCGTGCAGGCTGCCTTCCTCGAGCAGGACGCCTTCCAGTGCGGTTATTGCACGCCCGGCCAGATCATGTCGGCGGTCGCCTGCATCCGCGAGGGCCATGCCGGCTCGGACGAAGAAATCCGCGAATACATGGCCGGCAATCTCTGCCGCTGCGGCGCCTATCCGCACATTGTCGCCGCTGTCCGCCAGGCAGCCCTGGAGGTCCAGTCATGAGAGATTTTTCCTATCTGCGTGCCGGCTCGATCGAGGCGGCACGCCAGGCAGCCGCCCTGCCCGGCGCGATGCTGCTCGCCGGCGGCACCACGCTCATCGATCTCGCCAAATGCGGTGTTGCCGAGCCCGACAGTCTCGTCGACATCACCCATCTCAAGGGGCTGGACAAGATCGAAGTGAGCGCAAGTGGCGCCACCGTCGGCGCACTCGCCAAAATGGGCCATGTCGCCGACCATGCCGATATCAAGAGCCACTTCCCCGCCGTCTCCGAAGCGCTGTGGCAGGCGGCTTCGGCGCAGATCCGCAACATGGCGACCATCGGCGGCAATCTGATGCAGCGCACGCGCTGCCCCTACTTCCGCGATCCAGCGAATTTCCCGGCCTGCAACAAGCGGGAACCCGGAAGCGGCTGTTCGGCTATCGGCGGAGTCACGCGGGGACACGCCGTACTCGGGACCAGCGAAGCCTGCATTGCCATGTATCCAGGTGACCTCGCCACCGCGCTGGTCGCCTTCGACGCGATCGTCTATCTCGGCGAGCGTCGGGTTTCGGTGGACGATTTCTTTCTGTTGCCCGGCGCCACGCCCGACAGGGAACACGCGATCGAACCGGGCGAGATGATCACCGCGATCGAGATTCCCAACTCCGCCGCCGCCCGGCGTTCCACATACCTGAAGATCCGCGACCGCCAATCCTATGAGTTCGCCGCGGCAAGTGCTGCCGTCGGCATCGAGTTCGAGGCTGACGGGCGCACCATCCGGGATTTGCGCGTGGCGCTGGGCGGCGTCGCGACCAAACCGTGGCGGGCACGGGCCGTGGAACAGGCGCTGAAAGGCAAGGTGTTGGAACCGGACGCCGTCCGCGCCGCCAGCCTGCTCGCCGTCGAAGGCGCCGTCGACAACGGCGCCAACCACTACAAGATCGAACTGGCGCCGCGCGTCGTCGCCCGCGCCATCCTGAAAATGGGAGAAACCGCATGACCGTTCACAACATGAGACATGGTGATGCGTCCGATGGCGGCGCCGACGCCGTTGGCGGCCGGCTGTCGCGCGTCGACGGCCCGGCCAAGATCACCGGCTCCGCGAAATATGCCGTCGAGCAGCAGCTCGAAGGGCTCGCCTACGCCGTGCTGGTCGAAAGCACGATTGCATCAGGCAAGGTGCGCTCGATCGATACCGCCGAGGCCGAAGCAGCGCCCGGCGTGCTCAAGGTATTGACGCCGGACACCATCATCAGCCTCAGGACTGCCTCTGACTGGTTCGGTACACCGCCGCCCGATAAGCCCTATTGCCCTTTGGCGCGCGACATCACCTTCTCAGGCCAGCATGTCGCGGCGGTCGTCGCGGAAACCTTCGAGCAGGCGGTTGCGGCCGCGGCACTGGTCAAGGTCAGCTATGACGAGACCCCTTCCATCGTCGACCTCAGCGACGCCAAGGCCGGCGACGGCATTCCGATCGATGCCATGACCAAGGAATGGGGCGACGCCCAGGCAGCCTTCGCCTCGGCTCCGGTCAGGATTTGCGCCGCCTACAACACGCCGCGCGAATACCAGGCGCCGATGGAGCCGCATGGCCTGATCGCCCAGTGGGAAGGCGACAAGCTCACCGTATGGGAGCCTAGCCAGTGGCTGGACGGCATGGCGCGCACCTATGCCGAATGGTTCGGCGTGCCGTTCGAGAATGTGCGGCTCGTCTCGCCCTATATTGGTGGCGGCTTCGGCTCCAAGGCGCTGGCGCTCAGCCATGGCGCGGTGGCGGCAAGTGCCGCCAAGATGCTCGGCCGGCCGGTGAGGCTGGTGATGACGCGGCCGCAGACATTCACCGGCTACGGCGGGCGCGCGGCGACACGCCAGACGGTGACGATCGGCGCAGATGCGGGAGGAATAATCCAGTCGATCGTGCATCGTGGCATCAACGAGACGTCGATGGACGGCATGTGGGTCGAGCCGCTGGGATCGGTCACCTCGATCATGTACGCGACGCCGAATTTCTCCTCGAAGCAGAATGTCGTGCGGGTGAATTCGGTGGTGCCGGGCGCCATGCGCGCGCCGGGCGAAAACCCCTCGGCCTTCGGCATCGAGAGCGCCATCGACGAACTCGCTTATGAGGTCGGCATCGATCCGCTGGAGATCCGCCTGAGAAACTATGCCGAGCAGGAYCCACACGCCAAAAAAGCCTGGTCTACCAGGCAGTTGCGCGAGGCTTTTGCTGCTGGCGCAGAACGCTTCGGCTGGGCAAGGCGGACACCACAGCCGCGCTCGATGCGGGACGGCAACCAGCTGATCGGCTGGGGTGTCGCCGCCGGCACCTATCCGGTGCGGCGCGCCTATGGCGAGGCGATCGTGCGCATTCTCGCCAATGGCTCGGTCGAGGTCGAAAGCTCCTCGATCGACATGGGCCAGGGCACCTACACGATCCTGGCGCAGACCGCCGCCGAGACGGTCGGCGTGGCGGCCGACAGTGTCGTGGTGAAGCTCGGCGACTCGCGCTTCCCCCGCGCCGGCGTCGCCGGCGGATCGCGGTTGGCCGGCGTGATGACCGGCGCCGTCTACAAGGCGGCGACCTCGGCGCTCGACCAGCTGGTGGGGCTGGCGATCAGCGATCCGCGCTCGCCGTTCCACGCGCTGCAGGCCAACACACTGGTGGTCGCCAACGGCCGTATCTCATCGCCGCGCGGTGACGGCCCTGATCTCTCCATCGCCGAACTGCTCGGCAGCGTCGGCCGCGACCATATCGAAGCAACCGGCGACACCATGCCGGCCAATTCGACGGCGCAGGATCGCTACAAGAACTACACCACCATCGCCATGGCGCTGCCGCATACGGAGGGCGACTATTCCCGCCACAGCTGGTGCGCGCATTTCATCGAGGTGCGTGTCGACGAGGATTTCGGCACGGTGCGCGTGTCGCGCGTGGTATCGGCGCTGGATTCGGGTCGGCTCTACAACCCCAAACTCGCCGAAAGCCAATGGAAGGGCGGCATCATCATGGGCATCGGCCAGGCGCTGCTCGAGGAAGGCATCGTCGACCGCCGCCATGGCCGCATCGTCAACAACAACCTTGCCGACTATCTGGTGCCGACCAACGCCGACATTCCAGACATCGAAGTGATCTCGGTCGGCATTCCCGACTTGCACTCCTCGGTGCTCGGCGGCAAGGGTGTCGGCGAGCTCGCCATCGTCGGCGTGGCACCCGCGATCGCCAACGCGGTCTTCCACGCCACCGGAAAACGCGTGCGCGACCTGCCGATCACGCTGGAGAAGCTGATTTAGGGGGCGACGGCGACGAAGCTGCGATCTCCCCCCTTGCGGGGGAGATGGCCGGCAGGCCAGAGGGGGTACTGTCCCGCCGGCATCTCAACCCAATCACAATCGCGCCGTCCAGTGATTTCCGGTTGAAGGTGGTAACCGCGAAGTTTGGCGATCCTTCCCACCCCCCTTTGCCCTGCCGGGCATCTCCCGCAAGGGGGAGAGTGGCAGCTCCGCCATCTTCGCCGATCACCACTCCAGCCCGAACACCAGCTTGCCGAAATGCAGGCCGCCGGCGGCCATGTGGGCGTAGGCTTCGGCCGCTTGGTTGGGCGAAAACACTTTGTCGACGACCGGCTCGATCCCAGCTGCACCGATGGCGCGAGCGGCGTCGTGAAGGTCGGACACAGATCCGGTGTTGTTGCCGACCACCCTCAACGCCTTGATGATGATCGGTAGCAGATTGACCGTGGCCTCGGCTCCGGTGACGAAGCCGACGGTGAACAGCGTCCCGCCGGGCGCGGTGGCGTTGATGGCACGGGCGAAGGTCGCGGTGCCGCCGGTCTCGACGACGAGGTCGGCGCCGAGGCCTCCGGTCAGCTCCAGCACCTTGCCGTCCCAGTCGGGCGTCGCGCGGTAGTTGATGAGATGATCGGCGCCGAGTGCTTTCGCCCGCTCCAGCTTCTCGTCCGACGACGAGGTGATGATGACGGTGGCGCCGGCGGCTTTCGCAAGCTGCAAGGTGAAGATCGAGACCCCGCCGGTGCCGAGCAGCACGACGACCGAGCCCGGCCCGACATCGGCGGCGCGGATGGCGTTCCAGGCGGTGGTGCCGGCGATCGGCAGCGTCGAGGCCGCCTCGAAGGAGAGATGCGCCGGCACCGGCACGACCGAATTGGCCGGCAGCGCGACATATTCGGCCAGCGACCCCGGCAGCGAGATGCCGCGCATCTGCGTCATCTCGTAAGGGCGCGGCCGGCCACCGATCCAGCGCGGCTTGGCGTGGGCGACGACGCGATCGCCGACGGCCAGTCTCGTAACCCCCTCGCCCAGCGCAACAATCTCGCCGGCGCCGTCGGCGACGGGGATGAGCGGAAAGCTCGGTCCTGGATAATTGCCGCTCGCCACCGCGACATCGACGAAATTGAGGCTCGCCGCACGCTGGCGGATCAGCACCTCGCCGCGCTGCGGTTCGGGRGTGGCCAGGGTGGCGGCGCGGAAGGCGTCCAGCCTGGGTTGGCTTAGTTCGATGGCTTTCATGGTTTCACTCCGGTGGGTCGATTGATGGGTTGAGTGAACTTAGCTGCTGCGCTATCTCTAGATAATCATTGCCTTTTGCATTTGAATACTGCGAGTTATGCAGCAATCCCACGAACCAGTGGCCCTTGCCGAAATGGCGGCCTTCGCGGCCATCGCCGAGGCGCGCTCTTTCACCAGAGCGGCGGCGCGTGTGGGGCGCGACGCGACCATCCTGTCGCGGCGGCTGCAATCACTGGAGGAGCGGCTGGGTGTCAGGCTGCTCCATCGCACGACGCGCAGCGTGTCGCTGACCGAAGCGGGTGCCGAATTCCTGGTGCGCGTGCGCGCCATCCTCGCCGCTGTCGACGAGGCCGAGGCCGCCGCGTCGGCACATGCCGGCGGCCGCCCGCGCGGCCTGCTCCGGCTGGCGCTGCCCGGCACATTCGGGCGCATGTGGATCGGGCCGCTGCTGCCTCAATTCCTTGCCGAATTTCCCGATGTCCGCATCGAGGCGGAATTCTCCAACCGCTTCGTCGATCTGGTCGCCGAGAATTTCGACGTCGCCGTGCGGCTCGGAGCGTTGGAGGATTCGCGCCTGGTGGCGCGCAAGGTGGCGACGCGGCGCCGGCTGCTCTGCGCCGCCCCCTCCTATCTCGCCAGAAGGGGCAGGCCGGAGACACCGCAGGCGCTGCTCGAACATTCCTGCCTGGGCTTCAGCGGCTTCCAGACCTTTCCGGCCTGGGAGATGACCGACCGCGAGGGCCGGCACGTGCGCGTCGAGGTTTCCGGGCCGTTGGTCTCCGACGACGCCGAGGTGCTGGTCGAGGCTGCCGTGCAAGGCGTCGGCCTGATGATGAGCACCGACTGGCTGGTCGGCCGGGAGCTCGCCGACGGCCGGCTGGTGCCAATCCTGAAGGACTGGACGCTGGCCGACGAAGGCGCGGTCTATGTCGTCACGCCCTCAGCCAAGGGACAAGCCGCCAAGACCCGCGCCTTCGCGGACTGGATCGGCCAGCGCTTCGCGCCGGATCCGCCCTGGCTGCGGTGAGGCCGCCGGTCTCCCACAAAAGGGGGATGATTACACGCTCCTCCCTACTTTCCCTGCTGCTTCATGAACTGGCTGAGCAGGTCCACCGGCAGCGGGAACACAACCGTGGACGAGCGCTCGCCGGCGATGTCGTGCAGGGCCTCGAAATAGCGCAGTTGCATGGCTTGCGGCTCGGCGGCCAGCATCTTGCCCGCCTCGACCAGCTTGGCCGCCGCCTGCTGCTCGCCATCGGCGTTGATCACCTTGGCGCGGCGCAGCCGCTCTGCCTCGGCCTGCTTGGCGATGGCGCGGATCATGCTCTCGTTCAGGTCGACATGCTTGATCTCGACATTGGAGACCTTGATGCCCCAGGCGTCGGTGCGCTGGTCGAGGATCTCCTGGATATCGCTGTTGAGCTTGTCGCGCTCGGCCAGCATTTCGTCGAGCTCGTGCTTGCCGAGCACCGAGCGCAGCGTGGTCTGCGCCAGTTGATTGGTGGCGGCCATGAAGTCCTCGACCTGGATGATCGCCCGTTCGGCGTCGACGATGCGGAAATAGAGCACCGCGTTGACCTTCACAGAGACGTTGTCGCGCGAAATCACGTCCTGTGGCGGCACATCCTGCACCACCACCCGCAGATCGACCTTGACCATCTGCTGGATGAAGGGGACGAGGATGATGAGACCGGGACCCTTGACCCCGGTGAAGCGACCGAGCGTGAAGACGACGCCGCGCTGATATTCCCTGAGGATGCGAATGGCCGCCGACAGGAACATGACCACGACCAGCGCAAGCAACAGATAGGCCACGTAACCGATGCTCATTTCTTTGCTCCATTCCTTCCGGCGTCGCGCCGCTGCACGGTCAGTACGAGGCCGCTGACATCGGTCACCTCGACGCTGTCGCCGGGTGCGATGGCTTCGTCGGCCTTCGCCCGCCAGCGCTCGCCCTGGGCCAGTACATGGCCCTCGCCGCCCTGCCAGTCGAGAATCTGGGCCGGCAGTCCGCGCATGGCCTCACCGCCGACACGGGGCAGGCTCTTGCGCGCCGCCCAGACATAGGTGCCCGTCAGCAGCGCCAGCCCAAGCGTCAGCGCGGCGGCGGGACCGATGACGGCCCATGACACGGCGAAGCCCGGACCTTGGGTCTTGAGCAGCACGGTGGCGCCAAGCAGAAAGGCGGCCACGCCGCCGAGTCCAAGCACTACGGTGGGGTTGAAGGCCTCGACGACGAGGAAGGCGACGCCGAGCAGCATCAGGGCGAGGCCGGCATAATTGATCGGCAGGAGATTGAGTGCATAGAGCCCAAGCACGAGGCAGATGGTCCCGATGACGCCGGGCGCCACCGCGCCGGGGCTGGTGAACTCGAAGATGATGGCGTAGACGCCGACCAGCATCAGGATGATGGCGACGTTCGGATCGGTGATGACGGAGAGAAGCTGGATGAACCAGCCAGGTTCCAGCGTCTCGACCGGCAGTCCTTTGGTCGCCAGAACCACTTTCCTGCCCGCTACATCGACGGTCCGCCCATCGGCCAGTTGCAACAACTCGGTGGTGTCGTGGGCGACGAAGTCGATCACATGTTCCTGCAGCGCCGCGCTGGCCGAAAGGCTCGCCGCTTCGCGCACGGCTTTCTCGCCCCAGTCGCCATTGCGCCCACGCAGTTCCGCCAGCGAGCGGATCAAGGCAACCGCATCATTGGTCACCTTGGCCATCATCGCATCGCCTGCCGGCCGCCCGGTGGCGTCCTTCTCGTCGCCCTTGTCGTTCTTGTCGCTCTTGTCCTTGTCGCCGCCGGGAAGCGACGGCAGCCCGCCCATCTCGACCGGCGTCGCCGCACCCAGATTGGTGCCGGGCGCCATCGCCGCGACATGGGTGGCATAGAGGATATAGGTGCCGGCGCTGGCGGCATGGCCACCGGCCGGCGCGACATAGCCGATGACGGGCACCGGTGAAGCGAGGATATCGGCGATCATCTCGCGCATCGAGGTGACCAGCCCGCCGGGTGTATCGATCTGAAGGATGAGTACTTCGGCGCCCCGCTTGGCGGCTACATCAAGCGCTTCCTCAAGTTGCCTGGTGCTTGCCGGCCCGATGGCGCCGTCGATTGCGACGCTCAGCGCAACCTTCTCGCTCCCGGCCGAAGAGAAGGGAGAAAAGACAGCTGCGGCGACGAAGGCCGCGGCAAAAAGGGCCACCCGCGCGAAGGTCACGCTCAAAGCTCCGTGGATTCAATATGGGTTGTATTTTGCGAAGTCCAAGAGGAGAGCGACGTCGGCGAATGCGAACGCGGCTGAGCGCACAATCTCCCTTGTGGGGAGCTATTCCGGTGACGGGACCGGCGGCCGCGACGTCAGCGCGGTGCCGAAGGCGGCGGCAATCACCGCGGCGATGCCGGCCAGTTGCGGCGCCGTCAGGCTTTCGTGCAGGAACAGGAAGCCGGCCAGCGCGCCCAGCCCGGGCTCGAGGCAGGTCAGCGTGCCGTAGATGCGGGCCGGCATCCTGGTCAGCGCCACCATCTCCAGCCAGAAGGGCAGCGCACTGGAGAACAGCCCGACGAGCAGCGCGCTGGTCAGGATTGACGGTTCGAGCAGCGCGGTTCCCGCTTGTGCTGCACCGAAGGGCAGCACAAGCACGGCTGCGATCGCCATGCCATAGGCTGTGGTGCGCGAGCCGAGTTCAGCACCCGCCTTCTGGGCGAGCACGATGTAGAGCACCCAGAAGCCGCCGGCCGCCAGCGCCAGCATCACCCCGGTCGGATCAAGCGGTTGCAGCGAATGGACGAAAGGCGACAACAGCAAGATGCCGGCCACCGCTAGCCCGATCCAGGCAAAGTCGCTGGCACGCCGCGAGGTCAACGTCGCCACCAGCAGCGGGCCGGAGAACTCCAGCGCCACCGCTATGCCGAGCGGAATGGTGGCGAGCGCGGCGTAAAACAGAAGGTTGAGCGCGCACAGCGTCACGCCATAAGCGATCAGCCATGGCATGGTGGCGCGCGACGGTCGCATCTGCCACGGCCGCAGCACGGCGATCAGCATCAGCGCGCCGACGACAAGCCTGAGCGTCGTCGTTCCCTGCGCGCCGATCAGCGGGAACAGGCCCTTGGCGAAGGTGGCACCGATCTGGATCGACACCATGGCGCCCATCAGTGCGGCGATCGGCAAGGGGGCCGCTTCGCGACGGGCAACCGGCGTCGATGTCACTTTGGCTCATCCTCCATGCCGCCGGACCAAACCCGCCTGGCGGCATCGCGATAGGCCGAACGCGCCGGACTGTCGTGAGACAGCGCCGACGTCTTGATGGGGCAAGGCGCCGGCAACCGCCAACCGGTCACTGGTGTCGCCAGCCTCGATGCCAGCCGCGGGCCGGTCTTGACGTCGACGATCTCCGGCCTTGAACCTCAGACGGCCATCCGCGGGGTGATCCGCGGTTGCCGGCGTGGTGGAAGAGCCGGTTGCCCGATGCCGGCCCGTGGAACCAGGTGACGCTGTGTTCGCCGCAACGGCGCTTATGGTTTAGGCTCCATCGCTTACATAGGGCTGGTCTTCTCGACATCAGGAGGATTTGATCCGTGCTCGCCCGCGTCGACGCCGTCGCACCTCTGCCCGAAAATGTGCTCAGCCTGTCGACAGCGCGGCGGGCCTGGAACGGCGTTTCTCTCGACGTCAATGAATGGCGCGGCTCCGGCAGGGTGGCTCACCAATTTCCCCACGGGACGGAGACCCGCCTAATTGCCCTGCTGGAAGAGGTCGGCAGCCCGTGTGAACCACGGCTGCGCGAGAACCAGCCTTGCCCCGCCGGCTACAGGCCCAGGCACATGGACTTCGCCCCTGCCGGCATGGAGATGTGGGGCTATAGCGCCGACGTCCGCTTCGTTCGAGACGCCACGCTGATGTTCGATTTCGCCGCCATGGACGAAAGGCTGGCTACCCGGTTCGATCGCAAAGCGGTCTCGACGCCGCGGCTGCGTTTTGCCGATGACCGCATCTGGACCCTGGTCAAGCTGCTCGCCGAGGTGGTGAACGACACCGATCCGTCGGCGCAGCTCTACGGCGATGGGCTGACCGTGGCGATCATGGCGCGACTGTTCGTCGATCCGCTGGAGCCCGGCGCCGACGCCAAGGGCCTGGCGCCCTGGCAGCTTCGGCGTGTCATCGACCATCTCGATGCGCACCTGCCCGAGCGTGTCGACCTCGTGCGGCTGGCGGCACTGGCCGGCCTGTCGCAATCGCACTTCAGTCGGGCGTTCAAGGCCTCGACCGGCATGGCGCCGTATCGCTGGCAACTCGACGCCCGCATCCGGCGCGCGCAGGCACTGCTCATCGACAGCCGCGCCACGCTCGACCAGGTGGCCGAGGCCACCGGCTTTGCCGATGCCGTGCACTTTGGACGCACGTTCCGCAAGCTCATCGGCGCGACCCCGGCGACGTGGCGGCGCGACCGCAAAAGCTGATCGCAACGTGACAGCGGCCGATCGCAAGGCGACAGCGGATTCAGGCTGGAAATAGCAGGATCGAACAGTGCGTTGCGCCCTATGATGGAGCAATAGTCCCTCGACCGGGCAGGCGAGACATCGGATTGAGCACTTTGCGACATCCGCCTCCCCGGAACTCCTGATCCGGAAGGTGGAAGATGACCGCAGAACCGATCGACTATGATGCCCTGATGCAGGCTAACCTTGCCCGCGTGTTCGGCGAGCGCGATGCCGTCCGCCGGATGAGCGCCATTGCAAAAATCTATGCCGACGACGCGGTGCTATATGAACCGCATGCGGCGGCAACGGGCCATATCGCTATCAATCAGGCGGTGGAAGCGCTGCTGTCGAGCCTGCCGGCAGACTTCGTCTTCACGGCGACCGGCCCTGCCGTCGGTCACCACGGCATCGGGCGGCTGCGCTGGCAATCCGGCCCGCCCAACGGTCCCGTCGCCGTGACCGGCACTGATGTCGCGCATTTCCAGGGCGACCTCATCCATTCCCTTTACGTTTTTCTCGATCCCGCCGGCGCCTGATGCATGTCGCCCAAAAGTGCGCAGCGGTTTGGGACAACGACATGCACAAAAAACAGAAACTTAAAGCGCGTCGACTGGAGCCGTTTCAACACGACGCGCTTTAACCAGTCGCCCGCAGATCCAAGGAGTTTCCCATGCCCAAAACCGGCCTCGAAGCCCTGCTTCGCCCCGAAGACAGCATCCTGGTGCTGATCGACCATCAACCGTATCAGTTCACCAATCTCAACAGCCACGAACCGACGATAGTCGTCAATAACGTCGTTGGCCTGGCCAAGACGGCCAAGGTCTTCAATGTACCGACGATCCTGACGACCGTGCTCGAGGAGCGCGGCGGCTACATCATCAAGGGGCTGCAGGATGTCTTTCCGGAGCAGAAACCGATCGACCGCACCTTTATCAACACCTGGCAAGACCCCAAAGTCACCGACATCGTGAAGAAGAGCGGACGCAAGCAGCTCGTGCTCGCCGCGCTCTACACCGAGATTTGCCTGGCGATGCCGGCGATCCAGGCGCTGGGCGAAGGCTATGACGTGTTCATCGTCACTGATGCCTCAGGYGGCGTCTCGCTGGAGGCGCATGACATGGCCGTGCGCCGCATGGTCAACGCAGGCGCAGTGCCGATCACCTGGATGGCGGTGCTGGGCGAATGGCAGCGCGACTGGGCCCGCGAAGACACGGCCGCCGGTGTCGCCGGCGTCGTAGCCGAACATGGCGGTGCCAGTGGCGTCGCCTTCGCCTGGGAAATGCAGCTGCTCGCCACCCGCGCCAAAGCCGGCGCCTGAACAGGCCCGCACGTCAAGAGGCCCGTACTTCGAGAAAGGCTAGCCATGTCCGCCGCGCCCATCCGCATCGGCTACTGCCTGTCGCTGACCGGCCCGCTCGCGGGCAACAGCCGGTCGGCGCAGCTCGCGCATGACATCTGGCGGGAAGACACCAACCGACGGGGCGGCTTGCTCGGCCGCCCTGTAGAACTCGTCTGCCACGATGACCATGGTGACGCCTCGCTCGTGCCTGGCCTCTACAAGCGGATGATGGACGACGACAAGGTCGACCTGGTCATCGGCGGCTACGGCACCAACACGGTTTTGCCGGCAATGCCGCTGATCATCGAACGGCAGCGCTTCTTCGTCGGCCTGATGGGCCTCGGCGTCAACGCGCTCGCCTATCCCAACTATTTCGCCATGATCCCGACCGGGCCGGATCCGAACGCGGCACTGACCGAAGGCTTTTTCGCGCTCGCCGCGCAGCAGAGGCCTCGGCCCGCGACGATGGCGCTCTTATCCGCCGACGCGGAATTTTCCAGGAATCCCATTCTCGGCGCCAAGGCAAACGCCGACAAATACGACTTCAGCATCGTTCATGAGGCCACTTATCCGCTGACGACAACCGATTTTAAGCCGGTCCTTGATGCCGTCGCCAAGAGTGGCTGCGACCTCTTGTTTCTGTGTTCATACCTTCAGGATTCGATCGACTTGGTGCGCGCCATCCATGCGCACCGGTTCCGCCCGAAGATGGTTGGCGCCGGCATGATCGGGCCGCAGAACACGGCGGTCAAGACGGCGCTCGGCCCGCTGCTCAATGGCTTCGTCAACTACGAATATTGGGTCCCCGTCTCCAGGATGATGTTCCCCGGCGTTCAGGAGTTTCTGGACACTTACCAGGCGCGAGCCGGCGATGCCGGCGTCGACCTCTTGGGGCACTATATGGCGCCGCTCGCCTTTGCGCAGATGCAGGTGGTTGCCCAGGCAATCGAGGCGACCGGCGGCTTCGACGACGCCGCCCTGTCGGCATACACGCGCGAAGCGATCTTCGACACCGTCATGGGCGCCGTCCGCTTCGGGGTGAACGGCGAATGGGCGCGGCCACGCGTCCTCCAGGTTCAGTTCCAAGGCATCTCCGGCCATGAGGCTGGCCAGTTCCGCAACGGATCGAGGCAGATCGTGGTGTCGCCACCAGACTTCGCCTCCGGTGAGCTGATCTTTCCCTATGCGCAAGCCCGCTCTGCCGGGTGAAGGGCTTTGCTTGCGGCTTCCCGTTGGGCTTTGGGAGGAGCGAACCGTGCGGGCAACCCACGAAAAAGCCGGCGATCATGCTGCATCGCGCAAAACCCAATAATTCCAATTCATTCCATGCGTAACCG